>JACDDR010000128.1 GCA_013816895.1 Bacteroidota bacterium | reverse complement strand
TTAAAGTGGCCTATTTTGAATGAGAATCAATGGTACACTTTGGTGAGAATGAGTGGCCTATTTTGGATGAGTACAGGTGGCCTATTATGATGAGAATCTACAATTTAGCTACAATTATTGTAGTTTTTGCTTTGGTTGCCATTATCAGATCATCTATTGTAGCCATCTTGTTTTTTACAAAGATAACCATACTTTTTTGCTACTATGATTAATTACTTTTGTGTATGTAAAAGTGTATGTAAAAGCACAAAGCCCCCTAAAATAGGGGGCTTTCGTGATCCCGCTGGGATTCGAACCCAGGACCCTTACATTAAAAGTGTAATGCTCTACCGGCTGAGCTACGGAATCATTCCGACTACCTTTGCTTAACGCTTGGGAAGCTTCACTTTTTGCTTAAGAATCGTCTCTTTGGAAGACATTTCGTGTTGCGGGCCGATCTTAAATATTGCTTTTAAAATCGGAGTGCAAATATAACAGCATTTTACTCCCCCGCAAAATATTTTTTGCCTATTTTTCGTTCTTTATTTATGCTTATTATTAAGCGTATATTTAATTTTAAAAAAATAATGTTATTGTCACCTGAAATAAAGCTGCTCAAGGGCTTCTGCAACGTTAACTTCGGCGAAAGCCTTAGCAACGTAAAGAAAATTTTTGGTGATCCGGAAGAGGTTCAGTCGCTTGAAGACAGCATTCTTAATACTTCCACAACTGTTTACCATTACTGGGAGCAGGGCTTCTCGCTATTTTTTGATAACCTTCGAAACCAGGCTTTTTGCAGCGTAGAAATTGATAATCGCGATACCTTGCTGATGAATACAAAAGTATTTGCCCTCAGCGAAAAAGAACTGGTAGAGTTCATGAAACAGAACGGTTACGGACTTAGCGATATGGAAACCCACGAATGGGGCGAAAAAAGAGTGAGCTTCGACAGCGCGGGACTTGACTGTTATTACGAGAATAATAAAATGGTTTCGGTTAATTTCGGAGTCATTGAAGGAAATGACAATTTTTATTTTTTCCCTAATTAATTATTCACAGCCTTGTTTTTGTTTCAATTTTTGAAGTTTGTGTTCAGATGTTTCTCTGACGGAATAAAACAAACTGAATTCGTTTTACGTAGTGAATACGGTCTAAAATTTCTTTCTGCTTCAATTCAATAAGATTTTTTTGAAAGCTAATTGCAAGGATTAATAATAAAAAACAAAGACGGATAAATTGTCAGGTATTTCCCTTTCCCTTATTTAAAAAATAAAAGATCAGGAAGATCACCAGAATCACAAGCACAACCCCCAGCCATATACCGGTTTTAAATATCTCGCCTGCTACCTGGCATGAGCCAAGGCTTAGTGTCATAAGGCCTAATAAGGCTGCGGTTATCGGAAGTTTTTTCATAAAACGGTTTTACAATAACATTATAAAAACTCTATGCCAGCGAGTCGCCCCAGCCAAGGCACAAATCTTGTCAGGCTAACTATGATGAACCGCGTTACAAGTTTTATAAGTAAGTTAAGAGAGGTAAGTACTACCAGTTTGTTTTTAAAAAAACACATTCCGCTTCCTTCCACTATCCGGCTTTTGCACAATCTTTACCCTTCCGTAGATTGGTCGCGTGTTGATTTTTATGAAGGGCTTCCCTGGTTCACACCCCTTGTGGCGCCCTACGTTTCTGCGCAAGCACTTCCACATTTTTACTCATTCAGCCGCTACCGCATTTACCTGAAAAAATACGATGAATCGCGCGGCCAATGCATCGCCGATATTGTTCATGAAGCATATCACATTTTACAATCGATGCAATTTGCGAATGGATACGGCGTTGGCTTTTTCAGAGGGTTTATGATTTACTACAATGCCTTGTTTGTTAAATACGGTTACAGGCAAAACCCCTTTGAAATCACTGCCTATAACCAGGAGTATCGTTTTTTAGAGTACTGTAATAAAAATGGCATTGCTGCTATTAGTCCTCCCCTTAAACCTGATGCCTTTGATGACATTAAAAAGGAATCAACACTTGTTTTTAAAAATTATCCGTTTCGATATACCGAAAATTATTTTGTGCTGGCTGCCACCGTGGTGTTTTGTCTCTTTGTAGCGGTTATTAAACCTGTGGCAGACTTGTTCGTTTTGTGTGTAAGCTTGTTTCCAACAAGGCGTTTCAGCAGCGAGGCCGTAAGACAATTCAATAAATTAAAACAAAGGGCTAAAGCTTAAGCTGCCTCGTGACGGGAAGAACTAAGGTCTTTTAAAAACACTTTAACGAAAGGATCATTATGATTTAGCGTAGTCATAAAATCTTCATGCAGTTCCTTCCTGGCAATGCCAACAATACAGGTTGTTTTATTATCAGAAGTAGAAATGTGAACTTCAGCGAAGAAATCGTTAATTAAAAAAAGGACAATGTTGAGATCTTCTTTTTTGCGCGATGTAAGATAATGACCCCACTCCCACACAAGATCAGATTTCTGGTTAAGGTCGAAGCTGTTAAATTCCAGGAGAGTCATTGTTTACGTTATTAATGCAAAGATACTTTATTAATGCATTGTTTGATGTTAGTAAACTTACAAGGTTTAATGCTTTTACATTTTTTAGCAGTTAGGTGTTGCGGTTGACCGCAATGCTTACAATTACAATTGATGGGCAGTAAAAGAGTGGGAAAAATGTTTTTCCCTTATTGCATTTGTTATACGTCATAAATGAACCCCCAATTGCGAACTGCCCTGAAAGAATAAAAAATCAGTTCACTTCTTCCAGAATTTCTTCCAGGCGAATTTCTGAATGCGTTTGGCTGAAGGTGCATTTGCCGTTAACAATCACCAGAATCTGCGGAGACTGGTGCTCCACCTTATACCGTTCGGCAATTGCGTTGGAAATGTCGCGGTGATTTAAAAGATCAAGGTAATAAGGATTTATTATCGCTTCGTTCCCCTCTTTCCAGTTTCGCTCAAGCCGGTTCAGGGCAGTATTGCTGATGCTGCAGCGCGTACTGTGCTTCAGGATCATCACCTTACCGTTTTTAGACTCTTCATCTATCTGATCCAGTTGGGCTATGCTCGTTAATTCATTCCACTTCATACGGCAAAGTTATCGTTTTAAAAATAAAGAAGTTTTAATTTTTTTCCATTTTTATTTTTAAATGTTTACTTCTTGCACCATCTACTTTAATGCTTTTAATCAGGTAATCTTTATAAGATTCAACCTTTACAGCAAGCGTGTACTCTCCATCGGGCACTTCAATAAACCCCGTAACCCCTTTCGGGTCGGTTATAAGGTGGCTCACCAGCGTATCATTAACGATTACTTTCACATTTACTTCTTTTAGCGGCTTTCGATATCCTATTCCTTCAACAAGCTGTAATTGCAACGTGCTTACTTGTGCGTACGAGACAAAAGAAATGAGGCTGACTAATAATATGATAATTGTTTTCATACAATGGCTGATAAGAAAAACGTGCCAGCTGGAAATAAATAAAAAGCCCCGCTATTGCAGGGCTTTCGATTATTGTTTTTTTTGAAACCTTACGGGGTTTCGTTTTGCAGCTGAAACCTTACGGGGTTTCCAAAAGCCTTATGGGACTTTTCCTTGCTGCCGGATCAAAACCTTTATGGTTTTGTTTAGTTTATAACCTTACGGGGTTACTTATTTTATTTTATGAGAGATCTTACGGGATCAGCTCTTTTTTTGAATTGAAACCTTACGGGGTTTCGTTTCGAGATCTTTTGTCAAAACCTTACGGGGTTTTGTTTCATAATGTAAAACTACACCGGATCTACGCGATATGTTGGTCTTTTTGTTAAACGGTTTTAATAAATCGCCAAATCAGTATTTTTAAAAGCCGGATGCCATTTTAATTACTGGTTGGATAACGAAATTAGAATTTCACTGTTCAACTACGCGCTTAAGGGTCTGTGAAGTGTAAAGTGGCTCGAAGCGGCCGGAATAACCCGGTACAATTATTACGAAGGGGAAATGTTGGAGACCTTTACTTTACTACCAGCTTGCTTTTGTAAACCATATTATTAACCGATACCAAAATTACATACACACCCTTAGGTAGGGTACTCGCAGGCGTTAATTCTACTTCGTAAGTTCCTTCGTCCGAAATTTTCCTGCTGTTCTTTTCAATTTCTTTTCCGAGCCCGTCGTAAAGCTTTATTGTTACTTCCGAATTTTCATCCGAATTCTTTATTTGTACGTGAATCAAGGTGCCATCCGAAGGATTGGGATAAACCAACAGCATATTATTTTTTTGATTGAATGTAACGGTTCGCATTTCCGAGTAGGAGTATCCTCCTTCAAAATCTGTTTGCTTAAGGCGATAATACGAAGTGCCTTCAAAAGGCGATTCATCCGAAGTTGCGTAAGAATGATATTCGTGCGAGGTGCCTGCGCCGTTCACAATTGCTACGTCCTCAAAGTCAGTTCCGCTTTTAGATTTTTGTACGGTAAAAAAATCGTTTTCTGTTTCACTGGCGGTTAGCCACTTCAGTTGAACGGCCTTATCCACAGGTGTGGCATCAAAATTAAGCAGACTGATAGGAAGCGCCCCGGTTACTGATTCACAGCTGGGCGGCAAATTGTTTAACGCATGATTAGCCAGTGAATAAATACATTTTTTGGTTAATACCCCCTGCTTGTTAAACGTTAAGAGGATAGTGGTCTGGTTCGTAATGGCATCGTTGTATTCAATCGCCAACGCTGCATTCACGTTTATTTTTAAAGCATTCGTTCCCGTTACAGCAGCGCTATTTAACCGTATCGTAAAATTATGATCAGTTGCCAGTTCCTGATTCATGACCATTACGTTTATATTAACGCCATCATCGCTGCCAAAGGCCTTAACGTTGGGCTGGTTCGTAATGCCGTTTAAAAAATTGCCTTTAAAATTTTCTGCCAGCATTTTAAAATGATAATACAATGGTTTTTTATTTCCGGTAGGCGCATCGATATATCCAATGTTAAGAGCATTTGTATTTCCTTCTATCACACTCCATACATTAATAAAATTCACATTGTTCTTCATGCCAATGGCCAGCATCTCGGCTACAAATTGTCCGCCAATAAAACTATTGGCACCAGTGCCGTTAAGGTTATCGGTGGCGCTGTTTTGATAGTTTACGTTTGCTTCAGTTATTGCCGTCCGCAATGCTGAAGTGCCGCTTCGTCCGTGTACAGCGTTACAATTCGCGATGCGCGCGTTCAGTGCAATGAGATTATCCTGTAACGATCCTGTTGAGGTAAGCTTGGTTAAAACCTGGGCGCGCGTTTGCGTTCCGTTAAATGCATAAGCATGAAAAGAGATTATGTCGCAATAATATCTTCCGTTAGCGTCGGTTCCTGTAATATCATCGGGACCATTAGGCGTTGTGAGCCCATTAATAATGCCGGTATTATACCACGCGCATTCCGGCCCTATGGTGAGAATAGTTGGATCAACTGCTTTCATAGCCGATGCGAAAGGTTTAAAGTAAGCGGCAATTTGGGCGGCTGTAGTGTACGAATATCCGAGATCGGGTTCATTGCCGATGATCCAGTATTTAATTTTTTTTCCTTTGGTGATGTTTACATATTGTACAATGGCAGCAGCTTGCTGGGCGGTGTATTGATTAAGATGAAAAGGCACCTGTAATACCGGCTCCATTCCTTTTGCACGAATGGAATCGATCATCTTAATGTATTGAAAATTTGTTGGCCGGTTTTTATCCGTCGCTATTCCTCCAAATCTTACAATGGCAGTATTGCTGTTTTTGATATTGGTCCACTGCTTGTGAAGCTTTCCGTATAAAACGCAGGGAGGATTGCTGCACGCCGCTGCATCACCTATAGTATCCGGCATCCAGGCATTCTGACCGAAAAACACCGGTGAAATTGTTTGCGCTGTTGATTTGCCATTTAGAAGAAAAATGAATAGCAATAAAAGTAATGTTTCGTATATTCTCGCTCTCCTCATCCTACTTCTTCATCCGGCTATTTTAAAAAGGTTACCGGCTATTAAATTCTAGCTTTCACCGACTCGAACTCCCTCCTTAAACGGAGAAGACTGGAAAAGGTTGATGCTTAAATATTTTTTTAACGCTTCTTGTGATAAGTGGAAGAAGACGGCTTTTAACCTGAATTTTGTTGTCTTCAACGATAAAATTCAGGTTTTAAATATTCCCGTATTACTTTTATGATTCTTGTTTTCCCCTTTGTTCTCTCACCTTAAAATTCAGATTATGACAAAGGCTCCACTCAACACTATTCCGTTTCGTTTTGTATTACTCCATGGATTTATCCTTATTGCACTAGGCAATATGTTATCGCAGACTTTTCCTCCTGGTTTTAGCCAGGTGAAGGTGGGCGATATCTATTATCCGACTTCAATGGATTTTGCTCCCGATGGACGAATTTTCTGTACAGAAAAAGCAGGGAAAGTGAAGATCATAAAAAACGGCGTAGTCTTGTCTACAGTTTTTTTATCGTTACCGGTAGACCAGCTGGGTGAACGCGGTCTCAGTTCTATAGCCATCGACCCTAATTTCAACACAAACCAATACGTATATATTTACTACACAACAGCTGCTGCTCCGATCCATAATCGCCTGAGCAGATTTACCGCAAGTGGTGATGTGGCAGTGCCGGGAAGCGAAATGATACTTTTGGATTTCGAACCCCTCGTTAATTCCATTCACAATTCTGGAGGGATGGTTTTTGGAACCGATGGTAAGTTGTACCTGGCTGTTGGTAATGATAATGTAAACAGTAACTCGCAGGATCTGACAAACTATAAAGGAAAAATAATTCGTATTAACACCGATGGCTCGGTTCCGGCCGGCAATCCTTTTACCGGAAACGCTGCTCAACAGCGGATCTGGGCCTATGGCTTCCGAAACCCCTGGACATTGGCAATACAGCCTGGTACGGGAAAAATTTTTGCGAATGATGTGGGAGAGGCAAGCTGGGAAGAAATAAACGATATAACTGTTTCAGGAAAAAATTTCGGATGGCCTGCCGCCGAAGGAATGAGCAGCAATCCGGCGTATAAAAATCCTGTGTACACCTATCCGCATGGTAGCACCGGCTTCAGCGATGGGTGCGCGATCACGGGAGGCACTTTTTTTAATCCATCTTCTACCAACTATCCTGCACAGTATGCCGGTAAATATTTTTTTATAGATTACTGCAACAACTGGATCAATTATCTGGATCTTAGCAACGGAGTTACAAACTATAATTTTGCAACGGGTCTCACCGGTTCGGAAAATTATATTAAAACAGGTCCTGATGGCAATCTTTATTATTTCAGCATCGGACCTCATGCACTTTACAAAATCATTTACAGTAACACAACCGCTCCGGTAATAACGAGCCAACCTGCCAGCCAGAGCGTGTCGCAGGGCCAGCCGGTCACTTTTCAGGTTTCGGCCTCGGGCGCTTCGCCCTTAACTTACCAATGGCAAAAAAACACGGTGAATATTTCCGGGGCCAATAGTCCGGGTTATACCATTAACAATGTACAGAGTGCAAATGCTGGTTCATACCGCGCGGTAGTTACTAACGGTTTTGGAAGTGCCACCAGTAACCAGGCCACGCTCACCGTTACAGGGTTTAACAGCGTGCCGAACGCTACTATTTTTACGCCTCCTGCAGGAACATTGTACAGAGGCGGAGATATAATTTCTTTTTCGGGGGATGCTACAGACGCGGAAGATGGCACGCTTCCCGCAACCGCATTTCAATGGTACGTGGAGTTTCACCATGATCAACACATTCATCCGGGTCCTTTTATTCCCGCAGGGGTAAAAAGTGGCACGTTCGCAATTTCCAACACGGGGGAAGCTTCGGCCAATGTTTATTTGAGATCGTTTCTTGTGGTTACCGATTCGCAGGGTGCAAAAGACACCGTGTTTACTGACATTCTTCCGAAAAAATCAACAATTACGTTAACCTCGCAGCCCAATGGCCTCCAATTGTTGCTGGATGATCAGCCGCATGTGACCACATACAGTGTACTTGCAGTATCGGGAATGAAAAGGCCTTTGGGTGTTATAGCGCAGCAAACTCTGAGTGGTACGGTGTATAGCTTCGATCACTGGGTTCACGGAGGAAGCGCATCTCAAACCATTACGGTTACCGATAACAACGCAACCTTTACCGCCGTTTTTGTTCCAACGGGAACTGTAGCCAACTGCTCTGCCTCGGGTAGTATTTTAAGGGAGTACTGGGCGAACATATATGCAAGTTCTCTTTCGCAGGTGCCTTTTAACACCACGCCTTCAAGCACAAGCCAGGTAACACTTTTTCAGGGGCCGTCTAATTTGGCCGATAACTATGCTAGCCGCATACGCGGTTATATATGCCCGCCAGCCTCCGGCAATTACACCTTCTGGATTGCAAGTGATAATAACAGTGAACTGTGGTTGAGCACTAATGACCAACCTTCCGGTAAAATAAAAATAGCGTACGTGAACGGGTATACCATGTCGCATGAATACACAAAATATGCCACGCAACAATCGGCGCCGGTTAACCTTGTTGCCGGCACCCGTTATTACATTGAGGCTATTCACCTGGAAGGTACGCAAGGGGATAATCTTTCTGTGGGATGGCGTTTACCCGATGGTACCCTTGAAAGACCTATTCCCGGAAATCGCCTTTCCCCTTTCACAGGAGGACAAGGTAGTGCCAATGATATAAGTGTAAGCATTACATCACCGGCCAACAATACCAGCTTTTCTTCTCCGGCTAATATCGGCATCACTGCAAGTGCCTCAACAACGAGCGGGTCTATTTCCAAAGTTGAATTTTTTTGGGACGCTTCTAAAATAGGGGAATCATTGAGCGCTCCTTATTTTATGACATGGATGAATGTGAATACCGGTAATTATGTAATAAAAGCGGTAGCTACAGATAACATGTCTCAATCTAAAACTTCGCAAACCGTTAACATTATTGTAACAGGTTGTATAACGCCTACCATAACCCCTTCCGGGCCAACTACGTTTTGCTCGGGATCATTAACTTTAAATACTGCAGCTTCTGCAGGCAACAGTTACCAGTGGAAGAAAGACGGAACGGCTATCCCGGGCGCCACTGCTTCATCCTTTGTAGCCTCTTCAAGTGGCGATTACCAAATAAAAGTAACTAATGGTTCTTGTGTGGGCTATTCTGCTCCGCTTAAAATAACTGTTGATAATTCTCTTAAAGCCAGAATAACCCCCGGAGGACCACTCGAGTTTTGCTCAGGAAGTCAGGTTATGCTTTACGCTAACACTTGCGGCAATTATTATTACCAGTGGAAAAAGAATGGTGCAGATATACCGGGAGCAAATTCATTTACTTATGTTGCGACCACAACGGCAAATTACCAGGTGAAAATAATACAGGGGTCTTCCGTAGTTTGGTCGGCTCTTGTAACCACCACGGTGAATAACTGCCCGGGGGCGAAAGCGATGAACGGAGACTCAACCAGCACTATAAAACCTTCCGAAGCGTTTCACATAAGTGTGTATCCTAATCCAACTACCGGTTTGTTTTCTTTTGATTTTTGCATCGAAGAAACGCAGCATGAAATAATGGAAATAAAAGTGCTGAGCTCTACCGGTGAAGAGGTGTATTCCAGACCGCCAGTTTATGTAAGTGGTTGTGTAAAGGAAAAAATAGACCTGCCTAGCAGTTTAACCACTGGTGTTTACATCCTTCAATTGAGAATTGGTAACAGGCTCGAGAACACAAAACTCATATTAAGCAATGGTAAATAGTGGGATTGAACTACAATCCACCTCTGTTAAACATCCCCAATTAAAGCAGTAGAACAGTATATTATGTTATCTTTGTTATTAGAAATATAATCACCCCCGGTTTCACCTGCAATTACAATCTACACTTCGTAAGTTTTAATTAAACCTTTCCGGATAAAACACAGACCTCAAGGGGCATCCCCGAACATGAATACTTTAAAATTTATCCCCAAAGACAGAACCTTATTCACCGCCGCTGTGCGAAAAAATGTGAATGACTATTTCAAAGCAAATAACATTTCAACTAAAGGAAACTGGAAGATGATACTGAAATCGATTGTAATGCTGGGGCTTTATATTGTGCCTTTTATTCTCATCATGGTAAGTTCAATGCCTGCCTGGATAATTCTTCCCCTTTCGGTAATTATGGGAACAGGTATGGCCGGAATAGGCATGAGTGTAATGCACGATGCTGTGCACGGATCATATTCCCGGATCTCCTGGATCAATAAACTGATGGGGCATACCATGTACCTTATTGGCGGAAACACCTTTAACTGGAAGGTGCAGCACAACATCATGCACCATACGTTTACCAATATCGAAGGTCACGATGAAGATATTGAACCCAAAGCTGTTTTCAGGTTATCAAAACACTCACCCTTAAAAAAAATACACCGGTTTCAGCATTTATATGCTTTTTTCTTTTATTGTTTAATGACTTTGTTAAGAAT
>JACDDR010000007.1:66238-66762 GCA_013816895.1 Bacteroidota bacterium | reverse complement strand
CTCCCTATCTGTGTAATCTGCGAAATCTGTGGCTTCTTTTTCATATGACCCAGGCTTTGCTTTTCTATTTGTGAAATCCTCCCTATCTGTGTAATCTGCGAAATCTGTGGCTTATTATTATTCTAATCAATCGAAATATAATCTTTACTAAAATAAACTCCGCGTTTTTCTTTTGCCAGCTGAAGGATAATGTCATTCGCCAGGCTACTTGCTCCGAAACGGAACCACTCATTGGTCATCCATTTTGGCCCCAGGGTTTCATACACCATTACCAGATATTGCAAAGCGTTTTTAGCGGTTGAAATTCCGCCCGCGGGTTTCATGCCGATCATTACTCCGGTTTTTAAATAATGATCTTTAATGGCTTCAAGCATTACTAACGTAACGGGCATTGTTGCCGCCGGCTGAATTTTTCCTGTTGAGGTTTTAATAAAGTCGGCCCCCGCATGAATAGCAATATCACTGGCGCGGCGGATATTATCCAGCGTAGAAAGCTCGCCTGTTTCAAGAATTACTTTTAAACG
>JACDDR010000007.1:21890-66228 GCA_013816895.1 Bacteroidota bacterium | reverse complement strand
TTTCCGCAGGCTTCTTTGATGGAAGCTATTTCGTCGAATACAAAATTGTAGTTGCCTTTTAAAAATTCACCGCGACTGATCACCATGTCTACTTCATCCGCGCCGTTATCCACGGCAAAGCGGGTGTCGGTTAATTTTATGTCGAGTGTGGAATTACCGCTTGGAAAAGCCGTTGCTACTGAAGCCACTTTCACTGCGCTGCCTTTAAGAGCATCTTTCGCCGTTTTAACGTGGGTTGGATAAACACAAACTGCAGCTACTGAGGGCAGGCCCGGGATCTCATCATAAGGATGCATGGCTTTGTTGCACATCTGTTTTACTTTGCCCTCGGTGTCCTTTCCTTCCAGGGTGGTAAGGTCGATCATGCTCAAGGCCAGTTTGAGTCCGTTTGTTTTGGTTTGCTTTTTTAAACTGCGTGTATTAAAACGCGCAACTCTTTCTTCTATTCCAACCTGGTCAATGGCCGGACTACTCCTAAAATCAAGCTTCATAATAAACAATAAAGTTAATTAAAATATAAACCCGAAAGCCATACTTTAGTTAATTAATTTATGAAATAGCGGCCGGTTTAATTATTACTTTTAGCGGAATGTTCACGCTCTGTAAACCCATTTCTTCCAAGAAAAGATTTTCGCCCAACCGGAAGCTGGACGAACAATTCTCTTTTACTTTGTTTGAAAATGCGACGTCCCTCAACAATACGGAGTGGGATGGCATCAATGAGGGGAGATCTGTTTTCTTAAAAAAGGAATATCTTGCCCTGCTCGAAAAATGCACAAATACCAAGCTTCTGGCACGGTATGTAATCGTTTATCAGGATAGAAAACCCTGCGGTATTATTTATTTTCAGGTTGTGGATTACAACGCGGGTATTTTTGGTGATTTGCTCAGCGGTCAAACTGATACTACGAAATCAACACGTTTAAAATTATTTGAAAATTATATAGGATCCAATCGCGAAGAAGTGCTGATGCGCTTGTTTACCTGTGGCAACAACCTAGTGAGCGGCGAGCATGGATACGTTTTTTTGAAGAACATCGGCGAGGAACTCGCGCACAGGATCGTTGTTCAGATCATTGAACTTGTTTCGAAGGAAGAAAAACTCAAAGGAACAATTTCGGCGATACTAATAAAAGATTTTGAGAGGAAACTACAACCCGAAGAATTATTTATCGAAGAAAAATATACTGATTTTTTCGTGGAGCCTAATCTGGTTGTTGATATTCCGCCGGGTGTAAAATCAATTTTAGACTATACGCAACTGTTTTCAAAGAAGTACAGGAACCGCGCCAAATCTATCTTTAAGACAGGACAAGCTCTGGTAAAAAAGGATCTAGAAGCGGAAGAAATCCTACGGCACGAAAAAGAGATCTATAAATTATACGAAAGTGTTTATGATAAGGCCAAGTTCAGGCTTCTGAAGTTGCCGGTGAATTATTTCAGCGAGGTTAAGAGAATTTACAAAAATGATTTTTTCGTAACAGGTTTTTATAACAATGATGTTCTGGTCGCTTTCAGCAGTTTTTTTTTAATGGATGAAGAAGTACTCGAGGCGCATTACATTGGCTTTGATTACGAACGCAACCATGAACTTGAACTTTACCAGAACATTCTTTACCAGAATATTGAAGCCGCCATCAGTCATCAGCGGAGTAAAGTGAATCTTGGCCGTACCGCGGCGGAGATTAAAACAACGGTAGGTGCAAAAGCAGTTAATCTCATTTGCTATACCAAACCGCAGAACACTATTTCGAAGTTGATCTTAAAGCCCTTCATCGGCTTTTTACAGCCAGCACCGTGGGTTCCAAGAAATCCTTTTAAAGAAGAAAACTTACAGGATAGCGCGGAACAACAAAAAGAGCGAACCTGAAAGGATCATGGTTACAGGCAGGGTAAGCACCCAGGCAAGTACAATGGTTTTCACGGTTTTCTTTTGTAAATTCTTTAGTCCCTTTTTAGCCACCATTGTTCCAGCAATACCCGAAGAGAGCATGTGAGTTGTACTTACGGGCAGTCCTTTCCAGCTTGCAAGACCAATGCCTATCGAAGCAACAATTTCGGCGCTGGCACCCTGCGCGTAACTCATGTGCTGTTTGCCGATTTTTTCACCAACGGTTTTCACAATGCGTTTCCAGCCCACCATAGTCCCTAATCCCAAGCATACCGAGATCATCAGGATAACCCAAGTTGGCGCGTACTCAATTAATTTTTTGGATGCTTTTACTTCGTGTGATAATGCCTTTAATTCATTTGCGCTCAACGCGAGGTTACCCCCCGCCATAAGTTTCTCAGTTCCTTTTGTAATTTTCACAAGATCTTTTCTTAACGAAAAACGTTTCATCACTTCAATTTGCGAGGCGCTTGCGAAAGTTCCTACTTCGTTGCGGTAATGCGTAGCATATTTAAACACGTCAGCGTACATTTTCTTTTCCTTCGCAGATAGAACAGTGCTGTCAGCCTTAAACATCAGCATTTCTATTTTCGCAATGTTGCCGTTAATTTTCTGAAGATCGATGGTTGAATCCACTGCAAATTGACCGGGTATAATAGCTATTAAGATGAGCATGATCAATCCCACTCCTTTTTGCCCGTCGTTCTGTCCGTGAAAAAAACTTACCAATCCACAGGTTAACCATAACAAACTTCTGATCCATATAGGGGGCGTCTTACCGGGTATTGGCTCCTTATAAATGATTTCATTTTTAACAATGCGCTTAAAAATAAACATTACGAGAATAGCAGCGGCAAAACCAAGAAGAGGTGAAAGCAATAAGGCGAGTCCGGTGTCTTTGGCCTTGTCCCAGTTTACTGCAGAAGTGCCAAGGTTGCCCGGTAAAAAATAAAAAGCCATGCCGATTCCTAAAATTGACCCGATCATTGTGTGAGAGCTTGAGGAAGGTATGCCTAAAAACCAGGTGCCAAAATTCCATACAATAGCGCTGATAAGGAGAGCGAGAATCATTGCAATACCGTGATAGGGATTATTGTCAACGAGCACGTCCATCGGAAGAAGGTTCACAATACCCATAGCCACTGCAATTCCTCCAAGTATAACACCAATAAAATTAAGCACGCCGCTATAGATCACGGCCACTGTGGGCTTCATTGAATTCGTATAAATTACAGTTGCAACTGCATTGGCCGTGTCATGAAAGCCATTAATAAATTCAAAAACGCAGGCTAATGCAATGCAAAGTATAAGAAAGATGGCCAGGCCGGTAGTTAATCCAAACATGATATTTTTTTGGCAATGTTAAGGCTTATTTTTTTATTAAAGATTAAGTCGGGGTTAAGTGTTGAAAAAATCCATTGTTTTGGATTTAAACAGACAAAAACAAAAAGCAAAAGGACCTTATTATAAAAACTGAAAATCCTTAACGTTAATTTAACATTGTAATTACTGAAAACTCACATTCATGCTCTTATTTTGTAGAATAATTACTATTTATTAAACTATGAGAATAAAAAATACCTACATCTTTACATTGGTGAGTTTTGTTATATTAAATACCTCCTTAAAAGGGCAGGAAAATAACGAAACGCCATTGGATACTCTTACCAGAACTGTTGTAAATCTTGCCGATGATGTTAATAAACTTAAACGTTTAAAGATAAGCGGCTACGTGCAGCCTCAGTATCAATATATTGATTCGGCAGGAGCGCCTTCTTTTGCAGGCGGCGATTTTGCAAATGGTAGCAGTAAATATTTTAGCAGATTTATGATGAGGCGGGGGCGTTTTAAATTTACTTACGCTTACGAAAACGTTGAGATGGTTGTTAATATTGATGCCACGGAAAAGGGTTTAAATATGCGTGAAACCTTTGCTAAAATTACTGATCCCTGGAAAAATATGTTCAGTTTAACTATGGGTTTATTACAGGTGCAATTTGGGTATGAAGTAACGCAGTCTTCAAGCGTAAGGGAAACTCCTGAACGGGCAAGGTATAATCAAATTTTGTTTCCTGTAGAGCGGGACCTGGGAGCCTTTGGTTCAATTGTGTTTCCAAAATCTTCTTCATTATACGGGTTAAAAATGGATGTTGCCGTAATGAACGGCGTGGGAGGCGTGGCGCCGGAGTTTGACTCTAATAAAGATTTTACCGGACGTCTTCAGTACTCGAAAACCACTCCAAATGAAAAAATAACATATGCCGTTGGAACCTCGGGCTATTATGGGGGATATAGAATTGGCAGCCAGAAGGATTACAAATTTACAAAGTTGGCAAATGGAGACAATGGCTTTGATTTTGCGCCGGATACTGCAAACTACAATCGCCTGGCCCAAAGAATCTATATGGGTGCCGATGCCCAGGCATCATTTGACTGGTTTCCGGGTATCACCACATTACGTGGAGAGTATATAATGGGTGAAAACCCAGGTACAGCAAGTTCAAATAAAAGCCCGTCCAATCTTCCAACTTCAGCAATTTATCACCGCCAGTTTAATGGCGCATATTTTTATTTTATTCAGGATATTGGGAAATCAAAGTTCCAGGTAGTAGCTAAATATGACTGGTTTGACCCTAATGTAAAAATTGCAGGAAACGATATTGGGAAAGCGGGAACTAAAACTTCTTTGGGGGATATACGTTTTGATACGTATGGGTTTGGCGTTACATATCGTGTTAATACCCATGTTAAATTGGTGCTTTATTACGATATTGTGAAAAATGAAGGAACACAGGTAGCGGGTTATACAGGTGACATTAAGGATAACGTATTTACATGTAGAATGCAATTCAGATACTAAAATTAAAAAACTAACTTAAAATGAAAACAATCAAAACAAAATCAATTTTAATTGCCCTGTCGCTTCTTACAGGTGTAACTGTTGCTCAAAAATTAAAAGGAAGCGATACAGTTCTGCCTCTAGCTCAAAAGGAAGCAGAAAGTTATATGAAGGCTAATAAATCCGCAAAAATCACAGTTACCGGTGGTGGAAGCGGTGTAGGGATTTCAGCCTTAATTGATGGAACAACGGATATTGCGATGTCGTCCCGTAAAATAAAAATGACTGAAAAAATAAAATTATCTGATGCCGGTAAGTCAACCAAAGAAACCACTATTGCGCAGGATGCACTTGCCGTAATTGTTAATCCAGCGAACAAAGTTTCACAGTTAACCCGCGAACAGCTTGAAGATATTTTTACCGGGAAAATCAAAAACTGGAAAGAAGTTGGCGGCGATGATATGGTTATTGTTGTTTATTCACGTGAATCAAGCTCAGGCACCTATGAATTTTTCAAGGAACATGTGATGAAAAATAAAAATTATGCCTCTACTGTATTAAGTATGCCTGCTACAGGCTCGATTATTCAATCCATCAGTCAGACAAAAGGCGCCATTGGCTATGTGGGATTGGCGTATGTGGAAAAAGATGTAAAATCATTAAAAGTTTCATTTGATAAGGGAAAGAATTTTGTTGGACCATCTATGACAACAGCTAAAGACAAGACTTACCCGATTATCCGTCCATTGTATTACTATTACCTTACTTCTATGGAAAAAACCGTTAAGCCTTTTGTTGATTTTTGTCTTTCTGCTGAAGGTCAGAAAATCGTTGAACAAGTTGGTTATATTCCCTTAACAAAATAGTATTTTTGGTAATGCTTACATTGCATTAGAAAACGCCCGGATTGAAACCATTTTTTAAAAATTTTTCCGAGAAGCTTATTGAAGGGCTCCTTATGATTTGTGGAACCATCACAAGTCTTACGGTTGTTCTTATTGTATTTTTTCTTTTCAAAGAAGGCTTGGGCGTTTTTAATAAGAAAGCTGTTGAGGAAGGATATGTTGTGATGGTTAACAAATCTAATCCTGTAAATTCTATTTCCCCCGAGGATATAAAAAATATTTTTGATTCAAAAATAACTTCCTGGAAAGATCTTGGAGGAAAAAACGACAGTATAATTTTATTTCGGCTTGAAGACATTTCTAATTATTTTACCGATGAACAAATTGGCGAGAATTTTGAGGGTCTTCCTTTATTATTAAACCGGGTAGTGGATAGTATTCCTCAAATCCTGGCTTTTTTTCCCGAGAAATATTTAGGTAAAAATTTTAAAGGCCGGGAAATTGAGGCCGGCAAAATTACTTTCAGCACTTTTTTTGGAGGAAAAGAATGGTTTCCCACGGCTCAACCAGCGGCTCAACTTGGCGTTATGCCTTTGGTAATGGGTACGTTGTGGGTAAGCCTTGGGGCAATACTATTGGCACTACCCCTTGGTCTTGCGGCCGCCATATTCTTGAGCGAAATAGCAAAAGATAAGGTGCGAAGGGTGATGAAACCTTTGATTGAACTTTTAGCCGGGATTCCATCAGTGGTATATGGCTTTTTCGGACTTGTAGTAATTGTTCCCGCTATTCAAAAACTTTTTAATTTACCGGTTGGTGAAACAGGTCTTGCCGGAAGCATTATCCTGGGGATTATGGCACTTCCAACCATTATCACCATATCAGAGGATGCAATGCGGAATACACCACGCGCAATGAAAGAAGCAAGCCTTGCATTAGGTGCAAGCAAATGGCAAACCATTTACAAAATTGTTATTCCTTATTCTATTTCCGGAATCTCGGCCGCGGCCATCCTGGGAATTGGCAGAGCAATTGGCGAAACAATGGCGGTGTTAATGGTGACGGGAAACGCTGCAGTCATACCAACAAGTATCCTGGAGCCCATGCGAACCATTCCAGCTACTATTGCCGCCGAATTGGGCGAGGCGCCCGATGGTGGATTGCACTATAAGGCTTTGTTCGCATTAGGATGTATTCTTTTTATTATAACATTGGTAATTAATCTTATTGTTGAATTTATTTCCGGAAGTAAGAAAAACAGAAGAGTGTAAATATGATGGCTATTGATGAAAATAAAATTACAAGGAGTAAAAAGAGGAATCAATCGATTGCCTTTTGTGTGTTTGCCGTTATAGGATTTTTGATTGTTGCTATTCTTGTAACAGTGCTATCATTTATTGTAATAAAAGGAATTGGTGTTATTAATTGGGACTTTATAACGAAAATGCCTGAAGACGGAATGACTAAAGGCGGTATTTACCCTGCGATTATTGGTACACTTTGCCTGGTAGGAGGTAGTATGATTTTCGCTTTTCCAATTGGAGTGATGGCTGCCATATGCATGAATGAATACGTTAAAGACGGCATTCTAAAAAAGATCATTAAGCAAATGACTAATAATCTTTCAGGAGTTCCATCTATAGTATTTGGTTTATTTGGAATGGCCTTGTTTGTTAATAAACTAGGCTTCGGTGATTCTATTTTGGCGGGTTCCCTTACACTTGGGTTGCTTGCGCTGCCGGTTGTTATTAGAACCACAGAAGAAGCTCTAAAAGCAGTGGATGATACCTTCAGGCATGCCAGCCTGGGCTTAGGCGCAACCACCTGGCAAACCACGCGTAATGTTGTATTGCCTATTGCGTTCCCAAATATTATTACTGGCCTTATTTTATCTGTTGGCAGGGTATCTGGCGAAACAGCGCCTATCCTTTTTACAGTTGCTGCTTATTTTCTTCCTAAACTGCCTACCAGTATTTTCGATCAGGCAATGGCGCTTCCGTATCATTTATATGTTCTCTCAACAAGCGGCACCAATATCGAGGAGTCCAGGCCTATAGCTTATGGAACCGCGCTGGTATTGATAATTATCGTACTTCTAACCAATATCCTTGCCAATATTCTTAGAAAATATTTCAGTAAAAAAGTCAAAATGAACTAAAATGAATAAATTAGAATCCAAACAGGTTAATTTCTATTATGGTTCATCACATGCACTTAAAGATATTAATCTTGCAATAGAAGCAAACACGGTTACTGCGTTAATTGGCCCCTCAGGATGTGGTAAATCTACTTATTTGCGTTTATTTAACCGAATGAACGATCTTATAAGCGACACCCGGCTTACGGGGGAAGTTATTATCGACGGGGTTAATATTTACAAAAAAGGCATTAATGTAGATAATCTTCGTAAGATGACAGGCATGGTTTTTCAAAAACCAAACCCGTTTCCAAAAAGTATTTTTGAAAATGTAGCTTATGGGTTAAGAGTTAATGGGATTACAGACAAAAAATTTATAGAGGAGCGCGTTGAAACTACAATAAAACAAGTTGTATTATGGGATGAGGTGAAGGATAAGTTAAAGAAATCTGCTTTTGAGCTTTCAGGGGGTCAGCAACAACGTTTGTGTATTGCCAGGGCCATGGCAATACAGCCGTCCGTTATTTTAATGGATGAGCCGACTTCCGCCCTTGACCCTATTTCTACTTCTAAAGTGGAAGAATTAATTCATGAATTAAAGACAAAGTACACTATCGTTATTGTTACGCATAATATGCAACAGGCTGCAAGGGTAAGCGATCATACCGCTTTTTTTTATTTAGGGGAGCTGGTCGAATATGGTGTAACGAAGCAAATATTTACGAATCCAAATGTTGAAAGAACCCAGAATTATATTACTGGTAGATTTGGATAATAAAAGATTTAATTACAAAAATTAGTAAAAATATAACGTAAGATTATGAATCATTTTGAATCGGAACTGGAAGGGTTAAAAAAGGATTTTATTAAAATGTGGGAACTTGTAGCGCTACAGCTTAAAAGTTCATTAAATGCGCTGGCTTCAATGGATCATGAGAAGGCGCAGCAAATTATTATTACTGAAATGGAGGTAAACGATCTTGATCTTAAAATCTCAAAAAACTGTGAGAATATAATTGCATTATACAATCCCGTTGCTGTTGATCTCCGTTTTGTACTGGCCCTCATCAAAATAAATACTTATCTCGAGAAGGTTGGAGATATTGCAAGTAAAATCTCAAAATTTGTAATTAAGTCGGGCGATCCTTTTTATAATGATCTTATTAATAAAACTCAAACGCTGGCAATGTTTGAAGAAGCGTGTGATCTTTTATATGATGTAATGGAAGCCTTTAAAACTAATGATGCACAAAAGGCACGGGATATTTTTAAAAGGGATGAATTTATTAATGAGATAAATAAAACGGCTTTTATTTCAATTATAAACTCGATCAAGGAAAATCCAGACAATATTGAAAAATATCTGAAAGTGATAGCGCTCAACCGAAGAGTTGAAAAGGCCGGTGATATGAGCAAGCTTATTGCCGAGGAAATTATTTTTTATATTGAAGCAAAGGTTATCCGCCACAGAGGTAAATAGCAATATATCGCTAAAATTGATCAATTGTGTGAAATTCCTGTGCCTTGTTAGCACTTAAGGAGTTTATCGAAATCGGATTCTGTGGCAAATTTATTTGTCATTTCCACGGGCAACATTCGCCTTCTCAACGCTATCGCCTCTTTCCTTCAGAACTTTTATTTTTAAGTTGGTTGTTTCCACGCTTGTATCATCACCGTGGTGTGAGCAGGAAAGCAGGAAAATGAATACAGGTATATAAAAAAGTTTCATTAATTGGACTGTTTTAAAGATTAAAAATTTATGCCATACTATTTGCGCGCAGGAACTAAAAAGTATGTCAGCACATTAATCCACTTTTTTTTGTTTTGCACGGTTAAGTTTATAGCTCGCGGAAAAATTTATAGAAGAAACTTTACCTGTTGTAGTATGCGAGACAAAAACCGCTGTGGGATGTTCGCCGGTGGGATAAATTATATATTTTGTGACTGCATAATGTAATCCAAAAGCAAATCTGTTAAATGAAGGCCTATAATAAACTCCAGAAGAAAATAATACGCCGCTGGTAACGAAGTCATAAGTATAGCCATCCCGGTCAAAGGTTTTATTGCCAGTTGTCCCGCCAACACCAAGCATGGCATGCCAGGAGTAACCGGTGTTTAAATCAGTTGTATAACCAAAATTAAGATATACTCTTTCAAAGTTGCCAAAATTAGTTCCAGGCGCAATTCCCAGTTCGAATTTACTACAGAAGTGTTTATATGCATAAAAATAATTAAAGTTGCTTTCGAACTTGTAGCCGATCATTTTTGGCCAGGTGGAATACCCTAAATTAATACCGGCCAAATGCTGGTTTTTAGTTTGTGACTTGAAGGAAAAAGTTACGCAGCTAAAAAAGAGTGCAAAGAATATTGTTTTCATATTACCGCCAGTTTATTAAAAGGGTGTATTTAAATAGTTTTAATAAATTTAGAAATATTCTGTTAAGAACGAACCGCCGAATCTAAAAATATCGCGCTTGTTTTGATTCGTAATTCGCTTCCTGTTAAATCTGACGTGTGCTCTATACCTCAGGCAAGCCCTTCCTTATTGTATTATAGTCTGATGCCTATAATGCACACATCCCTTCGCCAGGCTCAGGGCAGGCTCCTCCTTATTGTATTATAGTCTAATGCCTATAATACAAACGTCCCCTCGGCAAGCTCGGGGCAAGCTCCTCCTTATTGTATTATAGTCTAATGCCTATAATACAAACGTCGTCAACCTGTTCAAGATCACCTCTCCATTTTTCAAAGGCATCATTCAGAATATTTTTTTGCTCATCAATAGGGCTTTGGTGCATCGATAACATCAACTCTTTCAGTTTTGCATATTTAAACTTCTTGCCTTTTGTTCCTCCAAACTGGTCGGCGTATCCATCAGTAAAAAGATAGAGGATATCTCCTTCAAACAATTCAATCTCGTTATTCGTAAAATTACGCATCGTCTCATCAATAAAAATTCCCACCGGAAACTTATCTCCGTTAATCTCTTTTAATATTCCGTTCCTGATAAGATAAATGGAATTAAAAGCTGCTGAGGTTTCAAGGGTTTTTCTGTTTTTTGAAATCCTGCATAAAGAAATATCCATGCCATCGCGCACACTGGAATCATCCATACTTTGCCTTAAGGTAATACTGACCCATTTATTCAGCTGATCCAATATATCTGAAGGCTTTGTAAGTTTTTGTTCAAGCACTGCTTTATTTAAAAGATTAAATCCTACAATACTCATGAGGGCCCCTGGAACGCCATGGCCAGTGCAGTCTACGGCGGCCACATAAATAGCATTGTCGTCCTGTTCAATCCAGTAAAAGTCGCCGCTTAAAATATCTTTTGGCTGATAATATACAAATGAATCGGGAAGGATAGTGTGCCAGATGTGTTGTGGAGGTAAGATTGCCTCCTGTATGCGCTTGGCATATTTAATACTATCGGTAATGTCTTTATTTTTTTCCTCTATAATTGTTTTTTGAAGCGCGAGATTTTGATTGTCTTTTTGTTTTAGTCTGTAACTGCGAAATACTACAATACCCAATATAAAAATCAGAATGAACCCCGTTGCGAAGGCCAGCTTCTGAACCTGCTGTTTCTTGGCTTCTATGCGTGTTTTAGCGATTCTGCTCATCTGTAATTCTTTATCTTTTTCGAGAAGTTTTATCTGTTGTTCTTTCTTGGTATTTTCATATTTGGCGCCTATTTCCGCAGCTTGTTTAAGTCCTTTTTCAGTGATCAGTGAATCTTTTAGCTGCATTAACAACACATGATAATTGTAAGCTTCTTTAAAATTGCCTGCCTGCGCGTAGGCGTCGGATAAAGAGGCGTAGCTTTCTTTTATGCGTTCCTTCGCGTTTGTTTTTAATGAATATTCCAGTGCTTTGCGAAGAAATTCCAATGCTTTTACAGGTTCTTTTTTATCGAGGTATATCTGGCCTATGCCCACATAGCTGTAAGCAAGTCCTTTTGTGTCGTGGGCCGCTTCCCGCAGCTTCAGTCCCTTCTTCAGATATTTTAAAGCTTTGTCATATTCGCCCTTTATTTGATAGGTGAGGCCTATGTTGGTAATGCCAGTGGCGATGCGGGATTTATCTCCCAGTTCTTCAGCCAGCGTTAAGGCTTCCTGAAGATAAAAAAGCGTTTTGTCGAAATCTTTAAGACCATCGTAAACGCCTGCCATATTATTATAACATCCTGAAATGCCTCTTTTGTAATTTAGCTCCCTGAATATGACCAGAGCGCGATCGAAAGATTTTAACGCGTTTTCATATTGCAGAAGCCTGTTGTACACTTTGCCAATGTCGTGTAAGTGGTCACCCATTAATTTGTAGACTTCTTTCTTTTTTGTTCCTGTTGTTTTGGAATGAAGAATTTCAAGGATCTCCAATCCTTTTAAATAACTCTCGAGCGACTTATCATAATTCCCCTGGTAATAATAAACAACGCCAAGGTCGTATAAACAGTTTGCCTGTTCTGTTGGAAATTTATTTTTTTTCGCTAAAGAAATTCCCTCTTCAGCGTACTTGATCGCCTGAAAAGGATCTGAAAAAGTGTATTCCTGGCATAACGTACATAGTACATTAACGTAAGCCGGTTCATTTTTGTTTGGTGAGTTTAACTTTTTGAGAAGAGAATCTGTATTTGAAGTATTCTGACAAAGGCTCACGTTTGCAAGTAAAGCCAATACCAAAAAATAAAGAATCTTTTTCATTGATTATTATAAATATAAGAGATTTTTATAATTAAATACGGTGTTATGCATTTATTTTGGTGGAGATTGGGTGCATCGCAAAACCGTTCAGCTGCATTTCAATCCCGCAGAAGATCTAACCATTTTATGAATTTGTAATTCATGCCATAGCTCCGCAGGACTTGCGGTCTTTTAAAGTAAGTGTAATGATGAAGACTTTATTAATTTTGATTGTATGTTTTCATCTTGTTCAATACCTGAAGACAGACATTTTTTATTTTAGAACCGATCACAGATCCTTCTGTAAAGATAATGCGGCAGGATTACAAATCCCGCCGGACAAACTGCGCCTCCAAACGAAACGCCAAATAAAAAACTCCCGGTGATGCCGGGAGTCGTAAAATATGGAGTAAAAATTTAGAATTATTTAGATGGTCAGATCAAACACAATGCCCTGCGCCAAAGGCAATTTAGCGCCCCAGTTAATGGTATTGGTTTGCCTTCTCATATAGGCTTTCCATGCATCGGAGCCACTTTCGCGTCCGCCGCCGGTTTCCTTCTCTCCTCCAAAAGCGCCGCCAATTTCAGCGCCGCTGGTTCCTATGTTTACGTTCGCTATACCACAATCGCTTCCTGCAGCGCTTAGAAATAATTCGGCTTCGCGCATGTTAAGTGTCATGATAGCACTTGAAAGTCCTTGTGGAACGCCATTTTGCAGTGCAATGGCTTCTTCAAGAGTTTTATATTTCATAATGTATAGGATGGGTGCAAAGGTTTCGTGCTGAACAATTGCCAGATCGTTTGTGGCTTCGGCAATAGCGGGTTTTACGTAACAACCGCTTTCATGACCCTTACCCTCGAGCACACCGCCCGGTACCAGGATCTTTCCTCCTTCAACAATAACGCGTTCTAATGCGGCCTGGTAAGTTTTTACGGCATCTTTATCAATAAGCGGACCAACATGATTTCCTTCGTCAAGCGGATTTCCAATTTTAAGCTGACCGTAAGCTTTGGCAAGTCTTGCTTTTGCTTTATCATAGATGCTTTCATGAATAATCAAGCGGCGGGTAGAAGTACAGCGTTGTCCTGCCGTTCCAACTGCGCCAAAAATTGCTCCTACAAGAGTACTGTCGAGGTCGGCATTTTCGGTAATAATAATGGCGTTGTTTCCGCCGAGTTCCAGGATCGATTTTCCAAAACGCTCTGCTACTTTTGCTCCCACAATACGACCCATGCGGGTAGAGCCTGTGGCGGAAATTAAAGGCACGTTTGTGTCGGTGCTTAACAATTCTCCGATTTCGTAATCACCGTTTACTAAACAGGAAATACCTTCGGGTAAATTATTTTCTTTAGCTACTTCGTTCCATATCAATTGGCAGGCCACAGAACAAAGCGGAGTTTTTTCTGAAGGCTTCCAAACGCATACATCGCCGCAGATCCATCCCAGCGCGGTATTCCAAGCCCATACGGCAACCGGAAAATTAAAGGCTGAAATAATTCCAACAACTCCTAAGGGATGCCATTGCTCCATCATACGGTGATTAGGACGTTCGCTGTGCATTTGTAAGCCGTATAGCTGGCGCGATACGCCAACGGCAAAGTCGCAGATGTCGATCATTTCCTGCACCTCGCCCAAACCTTCCTGGTAGGATTTTCCCATTTCATAAGAAACAAGTTTACCCAGGTCTGCTTTTTTGGCGCGGAGTTTATCACCGAACTGTCGCACGTATTCGCCGCGCTTGGGGGCCGGGATCTCTCTCCAGTATTTAAATGCCTGTAAGGCTGTTGCTACTACTTTTGTGTAATCAGCTTTAGTAGCTGACTTCACTTTGCCGATCAGTTTCCCATCGACAGGACTATACGATTCAATGAGTTTGCCATTGGAAAACCAGTTTGCGCCGGTTGAACATCCTTCGTTAACTTCTTTAATACCTAATGATTTAAGTACGTTTTGCATAAAATAAATTTTAGGCTGTAAAGATAGCAGTTTTGCCGGAGAAAAACAGGGTAGAGGTATTCAGTTTCTGGGGCGGGTACGATCTATCTAGTCGCTTGTTGAGCTTTGGCTCGGGTGGACCCGCATTGTGCAATTGCTTGCTGTTGTTGGAAGTTTATTTTTCAGTACTATAATCCCCACCCAAGCCGCAATTGATAAAGAACATTAGGATAAAAACAAGTTCCCTTGTCGAATAATTTAGTCATAGGAAAATCTTGTTCGGAATGCGGCCAGTCTGTATCTGAACCGAGTCTGTTTTTGGAATTACTGGAAATAAATGCAGCGCCAAGTCCGACAGAATAGTCGACTGTCAGCCCGCATTTTTTGATACACTGATAACCAAATTTAATATTTACGCTATAGGCATTTCTGTTAACCGTATAGATATTAAGTTTTGTATGAGTTGTATTAGGAAAAGGATTATTGTTTATAAAGTCAACAACTGTTTCCTGTCTGTCGGTTGCAGTTCTTTGAAAAGATGTATGTAACGCGGTATAATAGCCGGTATTAGAGAGTGTTTGTGTGTTATATTGAAAAATATGAAACCAGAAAAGTAAGATTGCAGGTTGAACCATTTTGTGTCTTCTAAAATAATGCCGACCCTCAACTTGCATTTTAATGCCCTGTGTATTGAGGGACGATATACTTAATAAGCCCTGCGCAGGACTAAATGATTTAATATAGCCACAATTAAAATAAATGGATTTTCTACGGCTCAAATATATGTCTGTTCCGATATTAAAATTTCCAGTGTTAAGTTTAATTGTAGGAATATACTCAAATACAGAAGTTGTTACGATAATTCGTTTGGGGCGTAAACTGTCTGGCGATTGAGATAATGTGATAAATGAAAGTCCAGCCACAAAAATTGTCGTGAATATATTTTTTTGTCCGATCATATATTGCGCCTAACATTTGAAGCCTTTCACAGTGCGGCTGCGGAGCACTCAAACAACTTTTTACCATACCACTGTTAACGGTTAGTTATTTATTTCAAATACTCTTCAATTATTATTTTTTTCTGTTTCATCATTATTTCAAATGAATTGGGCTTACTCATTAGTTTTCCCAGATTTTTTGGTAAGACCTGCCACCGAAGTCCAAATTTGTCTATACACCAGCCACATTGCACTTCTTTACCTTCCTGAGTAAAATAATTCCAATACTTGTCAATTTCATTTTGGTCTTCACAATTAATTGCAAATGCCAATGCGTCATTAAAAGTATGGTGTTCGTTTGCAGTACTCATTAAAGTGTATTTATTTTCAAAAATAAACACTTCACACATTTCTGTATTTCCGCCGGGTGTTGAGCCTAGTGGTATGATTGGCCCGTTTTGAAAATTTTCACCAAAAATATTTTTGTAATATTCAGTTACTTTCGCAACACTACCATTTTCAGTACAAAACCAAAGACAAGGGACTATTTTATTCGTGCTCATAATAATTTTTATTTTGTAATATTAATTATTGTTGCGGGAATTTTGAAATGTCCATATAGAAGATTTCCCAGGTGTGGCCATCAAAATCTTCTATAGTACGCTGTTGCATAAATCCATAGTCTTTCATTTCAGATGGTTCTATTCCTCCGGCTTTTAAACCATCATTCATTAGTTTATGCACTGCTTCTACATTGTCCATCGACAAAGAAAAAAGTCCGGCTAAATTAGTTTTGGTGTCAGCAATTGGTTTTGTGGCAAATATTTTAAACTTCTCGTGCGTTAGGAGCATTACAGAAATATTTTCACTCCACACCATACACTTCGCAGTGTCATCTGAAAATTGAGGATTGTTTGTAAAACCTAATGCAGTATAAAAGTCCATAGATTTTTTCAGGTCTGTAACTGCCAAATTGATAAAGATTTGTTTTGCCATTTTTTTAGATATTGTGATAAAATAAATTTATGTAAATATTTCGTTTTTTTGAAGTGAGTTTTGAATTTTCTTCTACTCTTAACAGTAAATTACTCTTGTTATAATTCGTTTAGCGTATTCGGCGGTTGTTTTTATTTATCAAGGTTCTTAAACCACTTTTGCGCTGCTGGTTTCCGATGCGGACAACCGGGCCAGCAACAAGGTTGGCGCTTACCTTCTTTAAGTTCTTCTATCATCCTGCTGATATGCTCGTTCCGTGTTTCCTGTTTTTTTACGATGGTAACCCAGCAGATCCATTCGTTACGTTGAATAGGCGTAAGGTTTTCCCATTTTGAAAGAAGGTCTGAGTTGGATGTCAATACTTTTTCAATATCACCTGGTACTTCGTGCAGTATGCCTTTAGAAATTTTACTTTTTATTTGTTTTGGCTTGTTCATATAAACTGACTTATTGTGTGTCGTCCTAAAATGACCGATAACCAATGTCTATCCCTCGTTAACCACCCAATTATTTTGAAAACAAAAACACCGGGCTGTTAACCGGTGTTTAAAATTTATCTTGCTTTTGCTTTTACGAATTGGTGTTTTTCGTATTTGGCTCTTCCCAGGTCGTGGTCGCCGCGATACCTTGGCCCGCCAACTTTAGAGAGCTTACTGAATCTTAATTTCTTAATTTCGCCGCCTTTCGCCGCTACTGCTTCTTTAATTCTTTCCTGTAGTTTAGTGGCACGTGCGGCTGCGAGTTTTTTATTATTACCGTTGTACACGCGTGTAGGTACTCTGGATGCGCTTGCGTTAATGCTCACGTGCACAGTTTTTTTCTTGCTCAGTTCAACAATATGATCAATAAAGGCGATCCATTCCGCATCATCGTCGTTTTGCTGTACATTGTATTTAAAGAAGAATTCATATTTTGAAGGAGAAGAATTTCCTTTGGTTGTTGTAACCTCGCTACCAGAATCACCGCCAACATACACGATTTTGCTGATACGTTTTCCTTTAACGCCCGCTGTTGTAAATGAAACATTTTCAGATACAGCTCCGTTGTTTTCGGCCTTCAATTCGTATTTGGTATCCGCGCTTAATGCCATTCCTTTTACAGCGCCTTTTGCATCTGTAGTGGCATCTGTTTTATTGCCATCCGCATCCGTTAAGGTTACCGCCGCATTGGCAATTACTCTTTTGGTTTTGGCGTTTTTCACAATAACATCAAGCATCAGGTCTTTTGTGGTAACGGTTTCCGCTTTACCGGTCATGTAAACAAACTGGTTAATTACTTTTCCGGATTTTACACCGTTGGTATTTATATCCGAAACCACCGATTTTTTTCCGTCTACTTCAGCATACAAAGTATATTTTTTATCCACCTTCAATTGAATGCCTTCATATTTCCCATTTGCAGGTACATCAAAACTCTGGCTGCCTCCGCCTTCCTCAACAAGGGTAAGTTTAGCGTTACCCTGTGGCTTCTTTGATTTATTATTATCATACACAAGAGCATTTAAGATAATAGCTTTTTGTTTGGCTCTGATCTTGCCTAACAATTTAACAGGCTCAAGATTTACTTCTCTTTTAATTTCAGAGTAAGATAATTCATCGGTTACAAATACGTCTTCGTTGTAGAACTCTTCTCCAAGGGGCGCCTGGTACGAAAAATTATACTCGCGGCCCGGAGGTAAGATGGTTGAGAAAGTTCCGTTAACCATTTTAGGACGGTATGTACCAATAATTTCGCCGGTTTGTTTATCATGTACAACAATTACAATGTCTTCCGGTAATTTTTCTCCTTCAGCCGGAATTATTTGGCCCTTAAACAATGCAAGCGGCTTTTCTTTCGCTTCCGGAATCGAGATCATGTAAATATCTTTTTCGCCTAAGCCGCCTTCTTTTGCGGAGGAGAAATACCCACGCTTACCATCCGGGGAAGGGACATAAAAAATATCATCGTCCGTGGTATTAATCGGGTACCCGATATTGGACACATCGGTAAATTTATTTTCTTCATTTAAAGAGGCAAACATAATGTCAAATCCGCCCATTGTCTGATGACCTTTGGATGCAAAGAAAAATGTTTTTCCGTCAGGGTGTATTGATGCGCCGTCCTCATCATATTCTGTATTAATAGTAGGACCCATGTTCAAGGCCTTGCTCCATTTTCCGTTTGGTAATTTTACACAACGGTAAATATCACGTCCTCCAAATCCTCCTGGCCTGTCTGATACAAAAAACAGTACGTTTTGATCGGCGCTTAGACAGGCGTGAGATTCCCAGTATTTTGTGTTTACATCTGAGCCAAATTCTTTTAGGGTTGTCCAGTCTTTACCATCGTAATTACTATAGTAAATGTTGCCACTCATGCCATCCCCATTGTCTTTGTAAATGATGAGTGTTTGTCCGTCGGGCGTAAGGTTAATGGACGCTTCCATTCCGCTGCTGTTAATGTTTGCGGAAATAGCTTGCGGCGAACTCCATACATTTTTTTCATCTTTATAGGCAACTACCACGTCTTCGTTAAATGATCCGTTGGCGTCTTTCAATCCACCGGTTGTATTGGGCCTGCGTGTGGTAAAAATAAGCATGCGTTCATCAGCGCTTAATACCGGGCTGTAATCAGGATACTGGCTGTTGATGCTGTCTCCAAGATTGGTGATCTGTATATTAAGCGGAGCCTGTACCCAGCTTTTGGCAAATGTACAGGTGGCTCTTTCTTTATCCAGCATCTTTTTCCACTCTTTGTCTTTCGCGCTTACAAATTTTGCGAAGTTGTCGTATTGCGCAATTGCTTCATCAAATTTGTAATTGATGTGCAGGGCCTGGCCATAGTAAAAATGGGCTAAAGGAGGAGCCGCTTTTTCCTGGTAATTATCATTTTTATAAGTGCGTGAAATGTTTTTAACTGCGTTAGCTAAAAACATTTCCGCTTTTGCCTTTTGAGTTGGTGAATGCAGGTAACAGAGCCCCATCATATAGTTAATATTAGAACTCGAAGAGTCTAACTGGTAGGCTGCATCAAAGTTCTCCTGCGCCATGGCGAAATTATCTTCCAGTAAAAGGTAAGAACCCTCCTGGAAATAGTCTTTATACGAGCCACCGGTTTTAACCTGGGCGTTTAAACAGATCGAAAAAACAAGTAGTACGGAAGCTAATAACTTTCTCATTTATAAAACTTTAATAAGGAGCAAATATATCATTTAATTTTAAATAAGAGATTTGATAGGCTAAATTATGGGCTTTATCGATATAGGTGCTGGTTTTTCCTTATTTAATTACCAGCTTTATTTTTTTATCTTTGCGCCCATTTTACACCCAGGGATGACTTTTTTAGAGGAAATTAAACGCCGCAGAACCTTTGCCATTATTGCACACCCCGATGCGGGTAAAACCACTTTAACCGAAAAGCTGTTGCTGTTTGGTGGGGCTATTCAAACAGCCGGGGCCGTTAAATCCAATAAGATTAAAAAGGCAACCACTTCCGATTTCATGGAAATTGAGAAGCAGCGCGGTATATCCGTGTCTACCTCCGTTATGGCCTTTGATTACAGGAACTATAAGGTTAATATTTTAGATACCCCTGGTCACGAGGATTTCGCGGAAGATACTTATCGTACTTTAAGCGCGGTGGATAGCGTAATCATGGTGATCGATTGCGTTAAAGGAGTTGAGCCCCAAACCCGCAAACTGCTGGAGGTATGCCGGATGCGGAACACGCCCGTAATTGTGTTTATAAATAAAATGGATCGGGAAGGGCAGAATCCCTTTGATCTTCTGGATGAGATAGAAAAAGAATTGAAAATAAAGGTTCGTCCCCTTACCTGGCCCATTGGTATTGGGAAATCGTTTAAAGGCGTTTATAATTTAACCGCAAAATCGCTTAACCTTTTTCAGGGCGATAGTAAGACCACCGTAGAGGAAACCTTAACCATCAATGATATCAACGATAAACAGATCGATCAAAGGGTAGGAGTGGATTTTGCAGCGCAACTTAGGGAAGACGTGGATTTGATTGATGGCGTTTACGATACACTCAACACGCAGAAATACCTCGACGGGCAGATAAGCCCTGTATTTTTTGGAAGCGCGGTAAATAATTTCGGCATTCATGAATTGCTGGATTGCTTTGTTGAGATTGCGCCGGGGCCCAAAGAAAGAGATACCGATAAAGGACTTGTAAAACCCGATGATAAAAAATTCAGTGGTTTTATTTTTAAGATCCATGCCAATCTCGACCCAAAGCACCGCGACCGGATCGCTTTTTTAAGAATCTGTTCGGGAACATTTGAACGAAATAAATATTATCATCACGTTAGGGATAACAAAGAATTACGGTTTAGTAACCCCACGGCCTTTATGGCGCAGCAAAAATCAGTGATTGATGAAGCTTACCCGGGCGATGTGATTGGCTTGTATGATGCCGGTAATTTTAAAATCGGCGATACGCTTACCGAGGGTAACGATTTTCAGTTTAAAGGGATACCAAGTTTCTCTCCTGAATTATTCAGGTATGTAAATAATATGGATCCGATGAAAACCAAGCAGCTTCAAAAAGGGCTTGAGCAGTTAACGGATGAAGGTGTTGCGCAGTTGTTTACAAGAAAGGTGGATGGACGAAAAGTTATTGGTACGGTGGGAGCCTTACAGTTTGAGGTGATTCAGCATCGTTTAAAAGCAGAGTACAATGCCAGCGCAAGTTTTGATCAGGTAAGTTTATATAAGGCGCTTTGGATAAGTTGCGACGATCGTAAAAAGATGGAAGCCTTTATGCAGGACCGGAGCGCGCACATTGCACTGGATAAGGAAAACAGGCCTGTTTTTTTAGCAGAAAGTGCCTGGTTGCTTCAAATGGCCCAGGAAAAATTTCCCGAAATCCAATTCCATCTAAAAAGCGAATTCTAAAATCGTAAGGGCAATCTTTTCCACATATGCGGGAGCTACTCATGGATGGAAAGAAGTGGTACATGAGAGTGGAAAGCCATTCGTTTTGTATTCGGTTCATGAAAAATCTCCTGTAACAGTGTATGCGATCTTGGGATCATAACCAGTAGATCTATATTATGCTGATCCACGAAATGATTGATTCCATCCACCACATTTACATTTTCTTCGTAGTGAAAACTATGGTTAATTTCCTCAAGCATATGATCCAGTTGTACGCCCGACACGGCTTGCTCTGTAGTAGGGATAAGTTCTTTCTGCTCTTTTAAAACGTTTACAATAAATAAATGCGCATTAAAGAATTTGACTATTTCTTTTAAGGGCTCCAGCGCTGCGGCAGTCTTAATTCCCTTGAAATCGCAGGCAAGGGCAATCTTTTTAATATCTCTGAACACGAAATTTTTGCCCACCGCCAGCACCGGGCATTTCATCGTTCTCATCAGGGAGGTGGTAACACTTCCTATCAGCTTTTCGGTTAGTTCGCCGGCTTCTTCCATTGATGTGATGATAAGATCTATATCATTGTTCGTGCTGTATTCTTCAAGTTCATCTACTTCAAGTCCGCAGCGGCATACACATTCTACCTGCAAGCCGGTACCGTGTGAAAGATATATTTCATTTTCTTTTTTTCGCAGCGCCTTCATGCTGTCTTCGCCTAACTCTTCCATGGAAGGAATCAGCATGGGCACATCGGTAGTAATCACCGGAACATGATAGGTGTGAAATAAGATCAGTTTTGATTTTGTTAGTTTAGCCATTTCAACGGCATAATTAATGGCCTTGTCCGATCCTTCAGAAAAGTCGATAGGTAATAATAGTGTTTTCATAACTTGGTATATAGTATGGTTGTTCAAAATAAATGCCAGTCGTCATCAAGTGTTAAAATTAAAGGAAAACAAGCCCCTAAGGTCAATTTACTCTTAAGGAAGCACTATTTAACGGCGAGGTTAGAATTAGGTGAAGCGTGGGCTGCTGCGACAGATTTTCTAAGAAGATCAATCGCCAGGTTTTGGAATTTGAGGGCAAATTCCTCTTTCTCTTCAGCATTTCCCATTGTTCCGAGTTTGGCTGTATTGTTAGGAAGAGAATAGGACTCTTCCCTCATTTCTTTTGCAAGTTTTAAAGCAAACACGGCCTCTTCATGAACGGTAACGGCGGCAGAAATTAATTCGGCAGGCAGTTTCTCAAGGAGGGTATGATAACTGGTTTCATTAACGGAAAATGTTTCGGCAGATAGTTTCCCTGAAATTTCGGAAGCCTGTATTTGTTTTATTTCTGCCTGGAGAAAAAGAACGCGCGCGCCCTGAATTAATTTCCCTTTCTCATTTGAATCTTTTTTTTGCGCTGCTTCCTTTAAGAGCAGAGATTGAATAGTGAGTAATTCTTCAGCCTCTCTCGTAAGTTCGTTTGCATAGATTAAAGTGGAATAACAGTTTTTATTGTTATAGTAATTATAAGTGTTATTATCCGTTTTTGGTGTGGTTACTGAAGACACATCATTGCCTACTACTGTTGGCTTAACCTTTACGGTGGAAGCGGGTAGCACCGATTTGTCTTTTAGTACGGCCTCACTTTTTTGTTTAAGCACTTGCTGTTTGGCTATGTGCCTTGATGGCGAAGAGGGTTGTTTGTTACCAAGCACATTTAAGATGCGGTAATCTGAATGGTGGTTTAGTGTTTGGCCGATTACCATTACCCGAATGGCAAGGGCCAACAATGTTGGGATAAAGTTTTTTGTTTTCATAACAAATAAGTTTTAAATAGATTAATACGTCCATTGTTTGTTTATAATAAAGTTTAAAAAAATTAAGGTGATGCGAGACGATTAATTTTCGCATTGCAGTAATTATGTTGTGGGATTTACATAATACTAGTGTTTACGCCAAAAAAAATAAAAGGTTCTGTTTATGCTCAATTATTTTTAAACTATCTTTAAGTGTGCGAATACTAACTTTTGTTTCCATTTTATTTTTAAGCAGTTACTCTTATTTCGGGCAGGGAAAAGTTATTTCCGTTTCGGCTGAAGCAGAAATAAAAGGCGGAAGAGAAAGTCTGGAACAGGTAATGGAAACACAACTAACCCTGCCAAAATTAATTCTTACTAAAGAGTTTGCAGCTGAGCTGATTGTTTATTTTGAGCTTGACTCACTGGACAGGGCAAAGAGCATCACCTTTAACAGCAGCATTAATAATTTGTTAAGCAAAGAAATAAAACGCATCTTAAAGTTTCTGCGCTTTAACCGTAAAACAAGCGTTTCTGAAACGCCGTATGAATATTTTTTAACGCTTCATCTCTCAGCTGAAAAATATAATAAATACATGAAGCAGCGCGTAAAGCCCTTTGTGAAAACTGATAAACCGGCCGACAGCAGTTATGTTATACATGGAAAGGCGGATAAATCGCCCGAATTTTATAAAGGAGGCGATGATGGTCTTGCTGAATATATTATTGATCAGATACAATATCCTGATATCGCAAAAGAAAAATCCATTCAGGGAACTGTGGTGCTTGAGTTTGTGGTGGAAACCAACGGATTCGTCACAGGTATTGTCATTAACCAGGGAGTAGGAGGAGGGTGTACCGAAGAGGCGCTGCGAATCATGAAACAAACAAAATGGCAACCGGCGGTTTTAAATAACAGGTATGTGAGATACAAGATGAGTTACCCCATAACGTTCAATTTAGAAAACAATTTTAGGGATAATACCGCGCCCCGGCAAGGCTCCGGTTACTAGCTTATTCGGCGCGGCGTTCGTATTGGCAGCTTTCCGGTAACCGGGAGTAAGCATAATCATCGGCAAAGAACACCTCGTTATCATGGCCGGCATGGGCTACAGATTTCAATACCGCGTTTATGGTTGTGATAGAAGTGTCCACCTTAAATTTAAGGAGCTTTGAGTCCATGTTCCATTCCGCTTTGCTTACACCGTTTATCTTTGCAGCTGTTTCAATTCTTGTCTTACATTTTTCACAATTGCCCCATACCTTTACTGTTTTTTCTACAGTAGAATTGGAGCTACCGCAGGAGTATAAAAACAGGGTTAAAAGAAGGAATATTTTCAGCAGGGGAGTTTTCATGTTTCGAGGGCTTTAAATTGGAATTGCAAATTTGCGAAATGTTTAAGAAATAACGGCAATGTGTACCTTAAATTTTTTTCGGCTTTAACATTATCGTGAAAAACAACGATACTTCCTTCCCGGGTCCGGGCAATACTGTTTTTAAGGCAGGTAGCCTCACCAATGGTTTCATAGTCGTAACTGATTACGTCCCAAAAAACTATTTTATATCCCTTTAACTTGAGGGCCTTGTATTGGCTGCGTTTCAGCTGCCCGTAAGGTGGCCGGAAGAGATGGGTTTGTACAAGATCACGGCATTTTTCGGTTTCGGCCATGTAATCTTTCACGTTATTTTTAAAGCCTTTAATGTGATGCATGGTGTGGTTTGCCACCGTATGGCCTTCTTTTTTTATTCGTTCAAAAATATCGGGATGCTTCAAAATATTATCTCCAACGCAAAAAAAAGTGGCTTTAGCGTTATTTCTCTTCAGTTCGTCTAAAACCCACTCCGTAAGGCCGGGAATAGGACCGTCGTCAAAGGTAAGATGAATGAATTTTTCCTTTGTGTCTACTCGCCAAAGGGCATGCGGATACAATTTTCTTAAAAACGAACTGGGTTGTATTAAAAATAGGTTCTTCACGGCTAAAAACAAAAAAGCCCGTAGAAAGTTCTACAGGCTTTTAATATTATGGCATTTGCGGTTCAGAAGGGTTTATGTCTTCAGGAGGCATTACGCTTTGCATCCTCTGCATAAAGCCTTTTGAGATACCGTCCTGTTTAAACTGCTGAGTTAAACCCGTTAACCGTCTTAATATTTCTTTTGACTGGTTTATTTCGCGGTTAAAAGCAATACGGTGATTCCCTTTTTGTTCGTTGTAAATTTTAAGATCGCCTTCAAAAATATCGAATAATTTTTTAGCGAGTTCGTTTGCTTTTTGCGTTTCACCAACCTGGTAATAAGCGGCGCAAATGGTAAAGATGGTGGCATCATACGCCACATTTTCATCCGGCATCACTTGTAAACATTTGTCAAGTACCGCCTTCGCCTTTTTGTTTTTTCCTTCATTGATAAGTGCCCCCGCGAGAACACCCATTTGCATCCTCAGGTTACCTACCATGCGGATACAGTTTTCATCAAGGTTAACACCTTTTTTGTCCATTCCGCCCCACAGGAATTTATTCATGATGTTGTCGTACATTATTTCAGTGTTCACTCTTCCGCCTTGAGCGTCTTCCATATCGGTTTGTTTGATAGGAACAAAACGGTAGGCGAGTCCCTCCAGCTGGAAATATTTTTTAAGTCCAACGTAAGCATCATCGCCTGTGGTAACAGCGAAATATATCGGACGTTTCCAGTTGTTATGAGCGACCAGGTCAAGTACCATCAAATCATTTTTAGTGATGTAGCTTCTTCCTCCAAGATCCCAGGTTACGCGTTTTGCAAGCCTTGCGGTGTCTTTAATGCTCACCACTTTATTCTGCATTACTAATAGGCTGTCAATATTTACGTAGAAACTTCTCGCAGGTAAAACGTCAATGAGTTCTCCACCGTTATCCATTTTGGTAGCAGGATCATCACTCAATGCTTCTTTCAGAGCAGCTTTCAGTTCCATTGGTTTTGTATTCTGCGTGTTTACGACAAGGTATTCCAATAGTGAGGCCTGTAACTTTTCTTGTGGTATGGTAAACGGAACAGGTTTGCTGTCATATGCTGCACGGCGCATCTGGCTGATGTACCAATCGGTTTGCAGGAGACTTAAATTAACAACGCGCACGTCAGTTCTTATTCCTTCTACTTCCTGCGCATACCATAAAGGGAATGTATCATTATCGCCGTTGGTAAATAAAATAGCATTTGGTGCGCAGCTTTGCAGGTAATTGATGGCAACGTCTCTCGACAAAGTACGTAATGAACGATCGTGATCATTCCAGCCTTCTTTGGCCATAATACCCGGAACAATAAGGCTCAACGCCGTAGATCCAATAGCTATTCCCATGGTGGCGGCTTTTTTACTTAATTTATCGTAAATGAAAAGTACGCCAAAGCCTATCCAGATGGCAAAGGCATAGAAGCTGCCCGCATAGGCATAATCACGCTCGCGTGGCTGATAAGGGGTTTGATTCAGATAAATAACAATGGCGAGGCCCGTGAGTAAAAAGAAACACAGCACCACCCATGCATCGGGCTTGTTGCGTTTAAAATGAAAGAACATTCCAAGTAAACCAAGTATGAGCGGGAGGGCATAAAAATGATTTTCCGCAAAATTGTTTTTATCGCGGTATACTTTTTTAGTGGTGTCGCTGTCGTACCAGAAATTATCAAAAGCCGTGATTCCTGTAACCCAGTTTCCTTCCATGGTGTTCTTCATCATACCCTGCACGTCGTTCTGTCTTCCAACAAAATTCCAGTAAAAATAGCGCAGGTACATGAAACGGAGCTGGTAGGAAAAGAAATAGTTGAGGTTGGCCATCATGGTAGGAATTTCAACAGTTTGTGTTTCGCCGTTCCTGTTTTCCACCACTTTGTTGCGGTGGTGTTCGGCTACATTGCCCCAGTATTTATAAGCAGATTCATGATGCGCCTGGTTGCTCCACATGCGTGGGAAAATAGTACAGAATTCTTTTTCATATTTCGGAATGGAATTCTGGCGCGTGTCAACTACTTTATAATTGTTGTTTTTTTCGTCCTTTGCGTAAATAGGATCGCCGCTGCCATATTCGCTTTTAGGAAGTGAAGGCGCGTTGTAATATTGTCCGTAGAGAATAGGCCAGTCGCCATACTGTTCGCGTAATAAATACGATAACATGTTAGGCGCATTTTCAGGATCATTCTCATCCATCGGGGGATTGGCTTGTGAGCGGATGACTAGCACAAAGAAAGATGAATAGCCAATAAGCAGAGTTGCAAAGCTTAGGAAGATGGTGTTCAGTGTGATGGTTTTTGTTTTAAAAGTATGTATGGCGTAAAGCATTCCTGAAAGCATCACCAGTCTGAAAAACTTTCCGCTGCCGCTTGGGGCTGTAATCACGGCAAAAAGCACCAACACAATCGCGGAATAAAAACCAATTTTATAGTGTTGTTCTTTTTTACTCACCGTGTACATAATAAAAGCTGTTAAAGAAACAATCAGCAGAAAAAAGAAAGTAAGGGTTCCTGTACTGTAACCCAGGTGCATTTTATTGGTAAAGAAAACTTCGTAATCGCTGATAAATTTTACCATTTTCGGAATGATAAGATTTTGAATGAGACCGAGAATTAATACCGATGAGATTCCTGCGATAAAAAAGCCTTTCCAGCTAAATTTGTATTTTTTAAAATAGATGATAAAACCAATAGCCGGAATTACGAGCAGGTTTAGTAAATGGACGCCGATAGAAAGACCAACCAGATAGCTGATCAACACAAGCCAGCGAAGCGCGCCGGTTGGACTAAGACTGTCTTCTTCATCCCATTTTAAAATGGCCCAGAAAACAATTGCTGTAAAAAATGATGACATGGCATATACCTCTCCTTCAACCGCGCTGAACCAAAAAGAATCGGAGAAAGTATAGCCCAGTGCGCCAACCATACCTGCGCCAAGAACGGCCCACTGCTGAGGTTTTGAAAGGTCTGCCACTTTTTGACCCAGTGATTTGATGCCAAGGCGTGTAATTGTCCAGAATAAAAACAGAATGGTGAAAGAACTGCAAAGTGCGCTCATCACATTTATCATCATACCTGCGCGCGCAGGATCATCGCCGCCCATAAGTGAGAAAAAGCGACCGATCAGGAGGAAAAATGGAGCTCCCGGCGGGTGACCCACTTCGAGTTTATAGGAACATGCAATATATTCGCCGCAATCCCAGAAGCTGGCGGTTGGCTCTATGGTGCTGCAATATGTAACTGTAGCGATGGCCCATACTATCCAGCCTATCAGGTTGTTAAGTTTAATAAAGTCTTTCGTCATCATAATTAATAATGTTTGCGAAGTTAGTATTTTACTTGGTTTATCGGTGTTTAGATGCTATAAATTACAACGTTTTTTTTGAAAAAATATTTGATTGAATTAAAAAATTTGTATTTTTGCACTCTTGAATAAAATGCCCGATCGTCTAATGGCAGGACTTCGGTTTTTGGTACCGACTATGTTGGTTCGAATCCAGCTCGGGCAACAACAAAACCCTTTCAGCGAAGCTGAAGGGGTTTTTTGTTTTCTTTGAGGAAAGAAAGCTTTTGCTTTCATGACGAAAAGAAAACAAAAAACCATTTTTCGCTTTTCGCGAAAAAGGTTTTGTTGGGCATTAACTCCTCCCGGATCAGCGGCAGCTAATCCAAGCGTAAGGGGAATTGTTTGGCAGTACTTCCTCTGTGCTAAGAAGCGCTGTAAAATTTAATAGAACAAATAAATAAGCATTAAAAAATTACTACCTTGTTTTGATTATTTCTTCCTTTGAAACATATAATACCCTATATCCTGCTTTCTTTTTTCTGTTTACTGGCTTTCGTTTGTCCAGCGCAGCCCGATTCGCTCGTTAAAGCTGCTGCAAACGTGCCAAGGGATACTACCGGATTTTATACCATTTATAACCTGGGCAAAGAATATATAAAGGCTGGTAAAAGTGAGACTGCCTTAAGCACTTTTAACCGCGCGTTTAACCTCGCAAAAGATCTTCATTTTGATTATGGTCAGTCCATATGCCTGCAAATAAGTGGCAATTGTTATATGAATCTGGACGATGATTCTACAGCGGCTCTTTATTACGCGCAAAGTCTCGGCATCGCTAAAAAAATAAAACGCTTAAATCTAGTTGCCGCCAATCTGGCTCAACTGGCTATTATTTCAGCAAACAGGGCTGATTTTTCAAAAGCGCTTTCCAGCTACAAACAAGCATTGAGTCTTGCAAAAGCAGGTCATGATACAACCATCATGGTTGGTGTTATGATTAACATTGCCAATCTGTATACCAGGATGGAAGACCCTGAAAAAGCGATGGTGTTACTGCAGGAAATATTAAAAATCTCGAAGCACCTTAAAAACGACAAATACACCGGGCATATCGCAGGTAATCTCGGGAATATATTTTCCGACAAAGGTGATATTGAAGAAGCTAAAATGTATTTCAATAAATCCAGGGAATGGGCCATTAAAAATAAGGACCTCTACATTGAAGCGATGGCAATCAGTAACCTTGCCGGAATCGAAAAAGATCGCGTGAAATCCTTTGAACTTTATAATACAAGTCTCGCCATGTTTGATTCACTTCAAAACCAGTTTGAAATAGCACGGGTTACCCACAATATCGGCGTATCTCTCTTAAACGATAAGCAATATAAAGAGGCGCTTGGTTACCTTGACAAAGCTTCCTTCTTCTTTTATAAGGTGAAAGACGATTATGGCTTAAGCCTGGTATACGGACAAATGGGTAAAGCATACTTTAATCTCGGTGACATAAAAAAAGCTGGTGATTTTGCGCAGCAATCAATTAACCATGCAAAGCTGAGTCATACTTTAATACAGGAGCAAGAAGGTTGCCGATTACTTTATGAAATATGCAAAAAGAAGGGAGATAATAAAAACGCGCTTGCTTATCTTGAAAAGACACTGTTGTTAAAAGATAGTTTGAATCTCCAGAAAAAGAATGACGCGATCAATGTGCTGAAAACCAAACTGGAACTTGAAAAACAGGAAGAGTTACTCACTGCTAAAGCCGAAGTGGAAAAACAGAAACTGCTCTCCAGCGCTGAAAAAGAACAAGTGGAGCAAGAGGCGAAACAAACACGGCAGATAATTCTTTCCGTTGTATGCCTGGTAATTTTAATTATTGTGAGTGTGTTTTCCTTTTTTCTTTGGAAACGCTTTAAGATCATAGAAACTCAAAAAGGACTGATTGAGAAACAAAAAGAAATCCTGGAAGAAAAACAAAAAGAAATTCTGGATAGTATCCGCTATGCAAATCGAATCCAAAAGGCGCTTCTTACTCCCGAAAAATACGTGGAACGCATTTTAAACAAATGGAAGAAATAAAAAAGATAGGAACGAACGCATTTCCAGGCGTTATTATGAATCAGTGTCAAAATTATCCTTCTCAGTTCGATTCAACATTCACCAAAAATTATTTGGAGTTTCTTTCCTCTAAAACAGAAACAACATCGGCAAGGGAAAACCCTTTTTCGGTTAAAAGGATCATGTAATGAAATAAAAGATCTGCAGCTTCGCCGAGAAAAAGTTCTTTATTGTTGTCTTTGGATTCAATAACCAATTCTATGGCTTCTTCCCCAACTTTTTGCGCAATTTTGTTAATGCCTTTGCCAAATAGATCTGACGTATAAGAAGAGGCCGAAGGCTCTTTTTTGCGCAATTGAATTATTTTTTCAAGTTCAAATAAAAAACTATCGGGCTTATTTATTTCATTAAAGCAGGTATCGGCGCCTGTATGACACACCACGCCCTGAGGCTCAGCTTTAATAAGCAAGGTGTCGTTATCGCAATCCATCCTGATGTCCTTTACCAGTAAAAAATTCCCGCTTTCCTCTCCTTTGGTCCACAATCTTTTTTTGACCCTGCTGAAAAATGTTACTTTGTTTAATTCCTGGGTTTTAAGGAAAGCCTCTTCGTTCATAAAACCAAGCATTAAAACTTTAGACGTTTGCGGGTCCTGGATAATTGCCGGCACAAGCCCGTCGGAATATTTTAAAAAATTTATCTGCATATAATTTTAAATTCTAACCTCTATGTTTTTGTTTTTTAGTTGTTGTTTAAGTGCGTTTATTTTTATTTCATTATAATGAAAAACACTGGCAGCAAGCGCGGCATCTGCATTTCCTTTTTTAAACACGTCTTCAAAATGTTGCATGGTTCCCGCTCCTCCGCTTGCAATTACCGGAATCTGAACGTTACATGAAACAAGTTTTGTTATATCACAGGCAAAGCCATTTTTAGTTCCATCGTTATTCATGGAAGTTAACAAAATCTCTCCGGCACCAAGGTTTGCAACTTCTACCGCCCAATCAATTGTTTTTTTATCTGTTTTTATTCTGCCGCCGTTTAAATACACCTTCCAATCATTATCTTCAAACTTTGTGTCGATCGCAAGAACAAGGCACTGGCTTCCGAATTGTTTTGTAATGTGTGAAATGATTTCAGGATTTTTAAAAGCCGCGCTGTTCACCGAGACTTTATCGGCGCCTGCGTTTAACAGTAAAAAAACATCTTCTGCCGAGTTAATGCCTCCGCCCACCGTAAAGGGTATGTTGATATTTTTAGCAATAGTAGTAATGAGGCCAGCCAGTGTTTTTCTTTTTTCATGTGTGGCTGAAATATCAAGGAAAACCAATTCATCAGCGCCTTCTTTGCAATAACGTACGGCAAGCTCTACAGGATCTCCGGCGTCCATAAGGTTTTCAAAGTTCACGCCTTTTACGGTGCGGCCATCTTTTATATCAAGGCATGGAATAATACGCTTAGTTAGCATAGACAAACTTTTTTAATTCAGAGAATGTTATCCGTTTTTCATAAAGAGCTTTACCAATAATGGCTCCGCAGCATCCAGCCTCCTGAAGTGAATAAATATCTGTAATGGTTGTTACTCCTCCACTTGCTATCAGATTAAGTTCGGGGGACGCGGTAAGAATTTTTTTATAAAGTTCCAATGAAGGTCCTTGCAGCATCCCATCCTTGCTTATATCTGTACAAAACGCCTGAGTTAAACCTTTTGAAATATTTGTTTTTAAAAAATCAAGAACGTTTGTTTGTGTTGTTTCAGTCCACCCTGCTATTGCGATCATTTCTTCTTTAACATCGGCTCCCAATAGAACTTTAGCCGGGCCATATTTATCAAGCCATTCCAAGAAAAGAATGGGATTTTTAACCGCTAAGCTTCCCACTACAATAATTGCGGCTCCCGCATTAAAAGCGGATTCGGAATTTTCTTCTGTTTTAAGGCCTCCTCCAAAATCAATGATCAGTTTGGTTTTATTGGCAATTGTTTCCAGAACTTTTAAATTAACAGGTTCCCCTTTTTTTGCTCCATCCAGATCAACAAGATGGAGCCTTGTAATACCATTGTCTTCAAGCTCTATGGCAACTTCCAGGGGCGCTTGGTCGTAAACTGTTTTGTGATTGTAATCACCTTGCGATAATCTCACGCATTTGCCGCCAATCACATCAATAGCAGGGATTATCTGGAATGGATCCTTAATCATGACACTCTATAAAGTTTTTAATGAGCTGTTCACCTGAAATACCTGATTTTTCGGGGTGAAATTGTACCCCGTAAAAATTATTTTTTTTAACCGCTGAACTAAAAGGTACAATATAATCGGTAGTACTAATTGTTGAACTGCAAATTGGAAGATAGTAGCTGTGTACGAAATAAAAAAACGATCGATCCTCAATGTTTTTAAACAGGGGCGTTTGCAAATCTGTAATGTTGTTCCAGCCAACCTGCGGAACCTTTAATTCGCCTTTAAATTTTATTATATCTTCTGCAATAATTCCAAGACAGTCAGTATCTCCTTCTTCAGAGCGGTTACATAATAATTGCATACCCAGACAAATTCCTAAAACGGGTTGTTTTAAACTAATTATTGTTTTGTCAAGTTGCTTTTCCCTGAGATAAGCCATCGCCGTGCTTGCCTGACCAACTCCGGGAAAAATAACTTTATCGGCCGAAGAAATAATTTCCCTGTCATCGCTTATCACCGGTTCAATCCCAAGGCGTTCCAAAGCAAAGGATACAGACTTTGTATTCCCGGCGTTATATTTAATGATTACAACATTCATTTATAATATTCCTTTTGTACTTGGTAATTCATTATTGTTTGCATCGCGCTTCAGGGCAAATTTAATGGCTTTGGCAAAGGATTTAAAAATCGCTTCTATTTTGTGATGTTCATTGGTTCCTTCGGCCTTAATGTTGAGATTGCACTTGCAGGCGTCGCTGAAGGATTTAAAGAAATGAAAAAACATTTCTGTTGGCATGTCGCCTATTTTTTCGCGCTTAAATTCCGCGTTCCATTCAATCCAGTTTCTGCCACCGAAATCAATCGCCACCTGTGCAAGACAATCATCCATTGGTAAACAAAATCCATAGCGCTCCATTCCTTTTTTATTTCCAATAGCTTTAGCGAATGCTTCTCCAAGCGTGATTCCTGTATCTTCAATGGTATGATGTTCGTCAATGTGCAGATCGCCGCGGGCCGTGATCTCCAGATCAATATTTCCATGACGCGACAGTTGCTCCAACATATGATCAAAAAAACTCAGGCCTGTTTTTATGTTGGATTTTCCTGAGCCATCCAGATTTATTTTTACCTCAATACTGGTTTCATTTGTTTTTCGGGCGTGTTCTGATACGCGTAAGGGAAGTTTCAAATAATTGTAAATTTCTTCCCAGGAAACCACCACCAAATCTGCCGTTTCGTTCAAAGGAATTTCATAGTTCTTTAAAAAAACCGACTTGCACCCTAAGTTGTTTGCTAGTTTAATATCTGTAATTCTGTCACCGATTACATATGAATCTTTAAGATTATAAGTTTCCGAAAGATACTTGGTAAGCATGCCCGTATCAGGCTTGCGGGTGCTTTTATTTTCTTTTTCAAAACTTTTATCAATGCACACTTCTGAAAAAGTCACGCCTTCATTTTCAAAAGCCCTGATAATAAAATTTTGTACAGGCCAGAACGATGTTTCCGGGAACGAGGAAGTGCCAAGGCCATCCTGATTGGTAACCATCACCAATTCATAATCCAATTCACGCGCAATTTTTCCTAGCCATGTAAATACACCCGGAACAAATTCAAGAACATCAAAACTATCCACCTGAAAAGTTTCGGGTGGTTCTTTCACAAGCGTTCCGTCCCTGTCAATAAATAATATTTTTTTCATTATAACTGATTAAAGTTTTTTAAGGCGTTAAGTAAGAGCTGATTTTCTCCCGGCGTTCCAACGGTTATACGGAGGCAGCCTTCGCATAATTTAATTTTACTCCGGTTTCGTACAATAATGTTGTTTGAAGTAAGGTACTTATAAATGTCGTCCGGCGCATTTACTTTAACTAACAAAAAATTGGCTTCGCTTGGAAATACTGTAATAACAAAGGGCAATCTTTTTAACTCATGGCGAAGCATTTCTCTTTCACTGATAATGTTTTGAATCATCAGGTTTATTTCTTCCACCTTATCCAAAGCCTTTATTGCCTGGTATTGAGAGGCTGTATTTATATTATATGGCGGTTTTATTTTATTAAAGAGGTGAATGATTTTTTCGGAAGCAAAAGCCATTCCTATTCTTAATCCGGCCAATCCCCATGCTTTTGAGAGTGTTTGAAGTATAACCAGGTTGGGGTAATTAAGGAGTTCGGGGATAAGACTATCATAGGATGCAAAATTAATGTAAGCTTCGTCAACAACAACAATGCCTCTGAAACTTTCAAGAATTATTTTTATAGAGGCCCATTTTACGCCGTTGCCTGTTGGGTTGTTCGGACAACAAATAAAAATTAATTTTGTTTCAGGCGTTATAGCCTGTAAAACACGTTCAGTATTGAGCTGGAAATCTTCGGCTGTTAAGGCCGCCTCAATAATTTTTACATCATTAATATTAGCCGATACTTCATACATGCCATAGGTTGGTGGACAAATAACCACATTGTCGATTCCGGGATTGCAAAATGCGCGGAATAAAATATCAATGGCTTCGTCGCTTCCGTTCCCTAAAAAAATATTTTCTATTGGCAATTCTTTTATGAGGCTAATCTTTTTTTTGAGATCAAGTTGCTGCGGGTCGGGGTAGCGGTTAAAATTTTCGGATAAAAGAGAATGATAGGGATTTTCATTCGCATCAAAAAATATGCCTTCTTTACCTTTAAATTCATCGCGCGCGGAAGAATAAGGTTTAAGATCTTTTATATTTTTTCTGATAATTTGCTCTAATTGAAAAGCCATGGTTATTTTTTTAATCTGACGCTAACTGCATTTTTGTGGGCAAATAGTCCTTCGGCTGCCGCCATTAATTCAATAGAAGGGCCAAGGTTACGTATTCCTTTTTTTGTTAACTCCTGGAAGGTTATTTTTTTTACAAAACTGTCCAATGAAACCCCGCTGAAGGCTTTTGCGTGGCCGTTGGTAGGCAAGGTATGATTGGTTCCGGAAGCATAATCGCCCGCGCTTTCGCAGGAATAATTTCCAAGAAACACCGAGCCTGCATTTACAACTTTCTCCGACATCGCTTTATAATTTTTACAGGCGATGATCAAATGCTCAGGTGCGTAACTATTAAGAAGGTCCATTCCCTGGTCAAGCGTTGTCACCAGAATTACCTTACTGTTTCGAAAGGCTGATTTTGCAATGCTTTCACGCGGAAGCGCTTTCAGCTGAATTTCGATTTGAGAAATTATTTTTTCAAGAACCTTTTCGTTATCACTTACAAGAACAACCTGACTGTCCGGCCCGTGTTCGGCCTGTGATAAAAGATCGGCGGCCACAAACTCAGGCACACAACTATTATCCGCAATAATAGCAACTTCGGATGGCCCGGCGGGCATGTCAATAGCAATACCTTCTTTAGAAATAAGTTTCTTAGCGCAGGTTACATATTGGTTACCCGGACCAAAAATTTTATCGACCCTTGGCACAGTTTCCGTTCCGTAGGCCATAGCAGCAATTGCCTGAGCGCCTCCGACTTTAAAGATGCGAGAAATTCCTGTTAATGAAGCCACATATAAAACAACCGGATTTATTTTTCCGTCTTTCTGACACGGAGTGCAAACAATTATTTCTTTACAGCCTGCCAGTGTTGCCGGAACAGCAAGCATCAATAAAGTTGAGAATAAGGGTGCCGATCCACCTGGTACGTATAGGCCTACTTTTTCAATAGCTACCGACTTTCTCCAGCACATAACTCCAGGCGATGTTTCAACAGGTAAAAAATTTTCTTTCTGCGCCCTGTGAAATTTTTCAATATTGTTTTTTGCATTAAGAATGGCGTTTTTTAATTCGGTTGGAACCAGTTTTTTCGCGAGTAGAATTTCTTGTTTTGTTACTGATATCGATGTCAGTTTTATTTTATCAAAGGCAAGCGCATATTTTTTAAGGGATCGGTCTCCTGACTTTTTTACGTTTACTAAAATTGAAGAAACTGTTTTTTCAAGGCTTTGGGAATCAAAGACAGGACGCTGAAGATCCTTATCCATGGTTCTTTTCTTTTTATATTTAATGATTTTCATTGCGTAATGCGAAAGATTTATTTATAAGATCATTTTTTCGATGGGGACGACTAATATTCCCTGTGCGCCGTTAGACTTTAATTTTTCAATAATTTCCCAGAACTGATCTTCTTCAACTACCGAATGAACGGAACTCCAGCCTTTGACCGATAAGGGAAGAATAGTGGGACTTTTCATGCCCGGCAGGATCTTACAGATAGCCTCCAGTTTATTGTTGGGCGCGTTCAATAAAATATATTTATTATGCCGCGCGCTTTTCAGCGATTGAATTCTGAATAACAATTTTTCCAGGATCTCTGTTTTATGCTTATTCAAATTTTTAGTTGCAATCATTATGGCCTCGGAGCGCAACACGACTTCAACTTCCTTTAAACCGTTAGTTAAAAGGGTGCTTCCCGAACTCACCAGGTCGCAAATTGCATCTGCCAGTCCGATGCCCGGCGCGATTTCCACACTGCCGCTTATTTCATGGATCTCTGCTTTTACGTTTTGCTTTTTAAGGAATTTAGATAAAATGTTGGAGTAGGAAGTGGCGATTTTTAAACCATTAAGATCTTTGATGTTTTTGTATTTTTTTTCTTTTGGAATGGCCAACGATAAGCGGCATTTTCCAAATCCCAATTTATTTACGGTTTTTACCTTTTTGTTTTTTTCAAGCAACACATTCTCACCAACAATGCCAATATCGGCCACCCCGTCCTCTACATATTGCGGAATATCATCATCGCGCAGAAAAAATATTTCAAGGGGAAAATTATTCGCTTCTGTTTTTAATTTACTTAAGCCGTTATTTACATCAATGCCACAATCTTTTAAGAGTCTGAGGGATTCTTCGCTTAATCGTCCGGATTTTTGTATTGCAATTTTTAGTTTCATACTGTTTTTTAAGTTTAATTAAGATCGGGAAGCGCTTTAAATAAAAAAGGCCTACCTGATGGTAAGCCCTTTGAATATAGTTAATACACTATCATTACGACCTACCGTTTAAGAGATGATAATGATGGTGTAATTGAAAATTCATGCGGTAAATATATACATAATTTTTAATATTCAATTAAGTTAAGCATTTAAAGCGTTCCCCTAAGTGCCTGCTCCCTTTCGATTGATTCAAACAAAGCTTTAAAGTTACCGGCACCAAAGCCTTTCGCGCCAAGCTGTAGACTCTAATAGTCATCAGACATACAACTGTCGTGGCCGTCGTCATCACTTTCATAACTGTCGCTATGATCGTCATCATCTGTGGAGTCAGGTCTTTCGTCGTGACCTCTACTTTGCCAATATGCATCGTTGTTATCATTCAATTGATTGGAATGATTGTCCAACTCCTCTTGGCTATAATTTTTGTCTTTCGGATCCATATTATTAAATTTATGGTTATAGTGAAATTAACTAAATTATCGCAAAAAAAATAAAAACTATTATAGTCTTTGATTTTTTATAATAAAAGTCGCAGAGATATTTACTGACGGCTTAAAAATAATTGAATAAGTATCATAGAGTTCCCCGTAAAGCCTGCTCTCTTTCAATCGATTCAAACAAAGCTTTAAAGTTACCGGCACCAAATCCTTTCGCGCCCATGCGTTGGATGATCTCAAAGAATAAAGTAGGGCGGTCTTCCACTGGTTTTGTAAAGATCTGCAGTAAATATCCTTCCTCATCTGCATCTACAAGAATACATAATCGCTGAAGCTCTTTGATGTCTTCCTTCATGATATCCATGTGTACACCAAGACGTCGTGGAATATCATCATAATACGCCTGAGGAGGAGGAGGCAAGAATTCAACTCCGCGTTCTCTTAACTGTTGTACCGTTGTTATAATGTCGTCTGTAGCCAGCGCTAAATGCTGAACCCCAGGACCCTCGTAAAAATCAATATACTCTTCGATTTGTGATTTCTTTTTTCCTTCTGCCGGTTCATTGATGGGGAATTTAATTCGTCCGTTTCCATTGCTCATCACCTTGCTCATCAGTGCAGAGTATTCGGTTGTGATTTGTTTGTCATCAAAACTTAAAAAGTTTACAAAACCCATCACTTCTTCATACCATTTAACTGTGGCATTCATTTGGTTCCAGCCAACATTGCCCACCATGTGATCAATAAACTTTAATCCCACGGGTGCAGGGTTATAATCAGATTTCCATTCTTTAAATCCTGGTAAAAAGGTTCCCTTGTAATTTTTGCGTTCAACGAACATATGCACAGTTTCGCCATAGGTATAAATTCCTGAACGAACTACTTCGCCATGTTCGTCTTTTTCAACTGTTGGTTCCAGGTAAGGCTTGGCGCCACGCTTAACTGTTTCTTCAAAAGCTTTGCGCGCATCTTCTACCCAAAGTGCAATCACCTTAACACCGTCACCATGCTTTTTCACATGCTCACCAATTGGCGAATCGCTTTTTAAAGCTGTGGTTAATACAAGGCGGATTTTATCCTGTTTTAATACATACGACACCCTGTCTTTCAATCCTGTTTCAAGGCCGGCATATGCGATGGACTGGTATCCAAATGCTGTTTTATAATAATGCGCCGCCTGTTTGGCATTGCCTACATAAAATTCAACATAATCTGTTCCCAGTAATGGAAGGAAATCCTGCGCCCCTTCAAATATTTTTTCAAGTCCGTATTCAACATTTTTAATTTCTTTTGCCATATTGTAATTTTTTGATTTTTAGGATTTGGTTTGGTCATGTTGAGCTTGTCGAAACATGACATAAAATTATTCTACTCACTCTTCGAAAAGCTCAGAGTGGCTGAAAACTCCACATTGCCATGGAATGGGCACGAAGCATTTTTTTATTCATCATTCTAACTTAAAATTAACAAATTACTGTTCTAAAAACAAAAATACTATGAGGTAATTTCTCCATACAAGTCGAAATCTGTAGCACTACTGATTTTTACTTTTGCAAAGTCACCAAGGCGTGCGTAGTTTTCGTTGGTTGCCTTTACAAGAACTTCATTGTCTACATCCGGACTGTCAAACTCGGTGCGGCCTACAAAGTAACCACCTTCTTTACGGTCGAACAGAACATTATAGGTATTACCAATTTTTTGCTGGTTATGTGAAAAGGAAATTTCCTGTTGAATAGCCATAACCGCATCCGCGCGTTTCTTTTTTATTTTTTCAGAAACATCATCTTTTAAATTAAACGCGTGTGTATTTTCTTCGTGCGAGTAAGTGAAAATTCCCAGGCGATCAAATTTAGTATCTTCTACCCATTTCAACATTTCCTCATGATCTTTTTCAGTTTCACCCGGGTAACCGGCAATAAGCGTGGTGCGTATGGCAATGCCCGGAACTGTATCACGGATCTTATTCACAACATCAATTGTCTTTTGCTTTGTAATCCCGCGGCGCATACTTTGCAGCATGTTATCACTGATGTGCTGTAAAGGCATGTCAAGATAATTACACACGTTGGCTTTGTTCTTCATTACATCGAGTACCTCCATTGGGAAGCCGCTCGGAAACGCATAGTGAAGCCTGATCCAATCAATACCATTTACATCACTTACGCGATCAATTAAATCAGCCAGTTCTCTTTTTTTATAAATATCAAGTCCGTAATAAGTAAGATCTTGCGCGATAAATAATAATTCCCTGGTGCCGTTGGCGGCCAGTTTTTTTGCCCGTTCTACAAGATCTTCTTTCGATACTGAAATATGCCCGCCGCGCATGAGCGGTATTGCGCAAAAGCTGCAGGGTCTGTCGCACCCTTCGCTGATCTTAAAATACGCGTAGTGATTTGGCGTGGTAAGTAAACGTTCGCCAACCAGTTCGTGCTTATAGTCAGCCTTAAGTGTTTTTAATATTTTCGGTAATTCACGTGTTCCAAAATAAGCGTCTACCAATGGAATTTCTTTTTCAAGGTCTGCCTTGTAACGTTCACTTAAACAACCGGTCACATAAACTTTTTCTATATCGCCATCACGCTTTGCCTGCACATAGCGCAAAATAGTATCTATACTTTCCTGTTTCGCACTCTCCACAAAACCACAGGTATTAATAATTACAATATTATGGTCATCGTTCTTGCTTTCATGTTCAACCGAAAAGTTATTGGCTTTCAGCTGACCCATGAGCACTTCACTGTCAACTAAGTTTTTGCTGCAGCCTAACGTTACAACATTTACTTTGTTTTTGCGGGTAGTCCTGGTCTTCATTATTATTTTTTCTATCCGGCCAATTAGTTATCTTTAGGCCTTGCAAAAATGCAGAAAGCACACCAATAGCCGGACGGCAAAGATACGATTAATTGCACTATGCTGAAGTTTTTAAGAGATTATAACCGTTTTTTACTCCCTGTATACCTTCTCAATGGGTTATTACTAACCGGTATTATCGGGTATATGAGCATTGAAGGATATAATTTTGTAGACGCGTTTTATATGACGGTTATAACCATTGCGACCGTTGGCTATGGCGAAATACATCCGTTGTCAACCACAGGCAGAATTTTTACCGCTTTTTTAATTATAACAAGTTTTGGTACATTTGCTTATGCCGTAAGCTCCATTACACGCTTTGTGACCGATGGAGAATTTAACAAATTTTTTAAAAATAAACGCTTGAACACTGCAATAGAAAAACTAAATGAACATGTAATTATATGCGGTTACGGACGTAACGGCAGGCAGGCGGCGCATGTTTTTAAAAAACACGATAAACGTTTTGTTGTAATTGACAAAGATGAACGCTTAACAAGTTCAATTACACATAAATTCTCGGACCTGGTTTTGGCAGGCGATGCAACACAGGATGAAATTCTTATGGAGGCCGGAATTATGAGGGCGAGCGCTTTAATTACCACCTTGCCTGACGATGCGGATAATCTTTTTATTGTACTTACTGCACGGTACCTGAATCCTACGCTTAATATTATTTCACGGGCGAGTGATGATGGAAGTGATACAAAATTAAAAATCGCCGGGGCAGATAATGTGATCATGCCTGATAAAGTAGGCGGCGCCCACATGGCCGGCTTAATTATGAAGCCTGATGTGATGGAGTTTATTGACCAGATCACGGTGCAGGGTGGCGACACTATTAACCTCGAGGAAATCACGTTTGATAAGCTCACCGATAACCTGAAAAATAAAACGTTAAAGGATCTTGAAATCCGTAACAAAAGCGGAGCAAATATTATTGGTTATAAAACTGCGGGCGGAGAATATGTAGTAAATCCAAGCGCAGAAACACAGGTGATCCCACATTCTAAAATATTTGTACTCGGCACGCCTGAACAAATAAAAGCTCTGAAAGTAATCTTGCTGGAGTGATCATCTTAGTCTCACGAAGAGTCGCAGAGGTTCGTTTTTTGGGGCTACAATTGAATCAGTGGTAATTCGTGGATGAGAGTTGGATCGGTTCAACTTTAAAGTTCAAATGGAAATTTGTGCTAATTCGTGCTTATTCGTGTCTGATTTTAAACAGGATCAACATCAACCTGTATTTTAAAATTCCATTTTTTGTATTTTGAATGCAATTCTGTGATAGCGTCCATTATTCTTGTGCGGATGCTCAGTGCAGTTTCCTGCTTGCTTGTCTTCAATAGCAAGCGTTTATAATATTGGTTTTTAATTTTAGATACCAGCGGGAATTCGGGTCCAAGAATGTTATCGCCAAAATGAGGCTGCAATAAAACGAGAAGTTCCTGCGCTAAATGATTTACCTCGTTCACATCTTTACTCACCACATTTAATTCCATGAGGCGGCTAAAGGGCGGGTAATTGTATTGTTTCCGTTCTTCGAGAATATCATTATAAAAATTTTCGAGATTGTGTTTGGTAATATTTTCAATCACCAAATGTTTTGGCTGAGAGGTTTGGATAAACACTTTACCTTTCTCTGTGCTTCTTCCAGCGCGGCCCCTAACCTGAGTGATCAGCTGGTATGCTTTTTCAAATGAACGGAAATCCGGAAAATTTAAAATAGAATCGGCATTTAGAATTCCCACAACACTTACGTTATTAAAGTCGAGCCCCTTGGTTACCATTTGGGTGCCAATTAAAATATCAATCTGTTTGTTTTCAAAGTCGTCGATCAGCTGTTTGTAGGCGTATTTGCTGCGTGTACTGTCAAAATCCATCCTTGCAATTTTAGCGCCCGGGAAAAGTATTTCAACATCCTCCTCAATTTTTTCGGTACCAAGACCTTTGAAATGGAGATGATTGCTGCCGCAAGCCGCGCACGTTTTTGGCGGCGTTACGGAATAACCGCAATAGTGACAGGTTAATTTTTGATGATGTTTGTGATAGATCAGTGAAACGTCGCACTGAATGCAATGGGGGACATGTCCGCATTGTTTACATTCGGTGTACGGTGCAAAGCCGCGCCGGTTCTGGAATAAAATAACCTGTTCCTTTTTCTTCAGTGCTTTTTCAATTTCATCAAAGAGTGGCGGTGTCAAACAGGCTTTCATCTGGTTGCTCTGCTCAAAGAAATTAATATCGCACACTTCCACTCCGGTTCCCCCTCCTTCAACAAACTGATTTTTTAAATATACTATAGCAAATTTTTTCTGCAGTGCATTGTAATAAGATTCAATTGAAGGTGTAGCGCTCCCCATTAATACATTGGCACCGTGAAGGGCTGCAAGGTATAGGGCTGAATCCCGGGCATTGTAACGTGGGGAAGGATCATGCTGTTTGAAAGAATTATCGTGTTCCTCGTCAATTATTATAAGTCCAAGGTTTTTGAATGGAAGAAATAGCGAAGACCGCGCGCCCAAAATTATTTTGTATTTTTTTTTTGCATCTTCTTTTTTTTCTTCATCGCTTTGACCATTTTCCGTTTTTCCTTTTCCATCTTCACTTAACACATTGTTCCATATCTCAACACGTTCATTCTCACTAAAACGCGAATGGTATACACCTACAAGTTCGCCAAATACAGCGCGCAGGCGGGTAATGAGTTGAGTGGTTAACGCAATTTCAGGAATAAGAAAAAGAATCTCCTTGTTATTGGCAAGTGCCTCTTTAATGAGCTGCACATATATTTCGGTTTTACCGCTTCCGGTTACCCCGTGTAGTAAAACGGGCCTACGGTCTTCGAATTGTTTTCTAATATCCTGGAATGCACTTTCCTGCGCGGCACTCAGTTGTTTATTTACAGAACTGCTTTTTTCAAAGAGCAAACGGCCAATTTCAAATTCCTGCTCAACAAAAATATTTTTTTTTATCAGTGCGTTTATCGCGGCCGCGTCTACTTTTTTGGTAAGTTCTGATTTGCGCACCCAATCGCCTGTTTTTTCGTTCTTGCTTTTTGACAGATGCAAAAAATAGAGCAGAGCTTCCGCTTGCTTAAAGGCTTTTTTTTCAAGTGTATTTAATGTTTCGCTTAATTTTTGTTCGCTTAAAAATTCTTCGGACAATTTTATAAATGAAACAAGTTTAAGTTTGAATTTATCTTTTATTTCTTCATAAACAACGATGGCGTTTTTTTTAAGCAGGTTGCTGATGAGCGGCTGAACGGACTTAATTCCCAATAAAACCGCGAGATCCTGCAGGCCGGGATTATTACCGGAGTGCAGGGCGTCAAGAATTTCGTGTTCTCTCTGAGTAAAAAAACCATGATCTGCTTCCTCAAAATTAAATTCGCTGTTCAGCTGAACGTGTGAAGTGCTGCTAAGTTTTAAACCGGATGGAAGAGCTGCGTTCAATACATCACCCGGATTGGCGCAGTAGTAAAAAGCCAACCAGTCCCAGAACTTAAGCTGAAGCGGGGTTACAACAGGAGCGTCATCCAGCAAAGCCTCAATGTATTTAGCTTCGTACCCGACAGGTGGATGTTCATGAATACTGTAAATGATTCCGGTGTAGATTCGTGTTTTCCCGAACTGCACAAGGACACGTTTGCCAATTTCAAGGCTGTCATTC
>JACDDR010000007.1:4908-21880 GCA_013816895.1 Bacteroidota bacterium | reverse complement strand
TCAGTTCATGCGGAACACGGTAGGTGTATTTGTTAGGTACACCCAGGGGCACGATTACGTCGGTGAAAAAAGTCTGCCTTTGCATTAGCTGATCAGATATGCAAGGACAATGCCGCTGATCATCATAGCAATTTTGGCGATGTTATACTTGTGGTGTTCACTGGTTTCGAAAAGAATAGCGGTGGATATGTGCAGAAAAATTCCTATCACCACGGCAAATGCTGCCTGGCTGTACTGGTGATAGTTTTGCAGACCAAACGATTGGAGGGAATAGCTAAAGAAATAACCAAGCGGAGTCATCAAAGAAAATCCGATAAGCAGTAAGAGTATATTTGTCTGTTTGGTTTTATGTTCTTTTAATAATAATACAAAAGCAATGGAGATGGGAATGTTATGTAGCACTAAGCCATAAATAAGCTGGTGATTAATAGCGGAAGAATTTTCAGGATCTCCGTTGAGATTGTAGATTGGGAGCCCTTCAAGAAAGGAATGAAGCATTAAACCAATAATTATACCGTAAGGCAAATGGTCATGACAGTCCTTGCTATGCAAATGAACGTGACCATGTTCAATGCCGGTGCTGAAGGTGTCGAGGGCCAGTTGCAGACAAAAGCCAAGGACAATAAATAACCCTGTCAGCTTAACGTTTGTTACAATTGTTTCACCATCATGCCCGGGCGCGTGCCCGAAAGCTTCCGGCAGCAGGTGTATGATGGAAACTGAAAATAAATAAGCGGCACTGAAGGCAAGCAAAAGGCGCAGGCTCGTTTGATTGATGCTGACTTTAAGAGCAACCAATCCCGAAAGGAGGATAGGTGCAATAAGGCAGATGATGGCAAGGGGTGTGTTCAATTAATTACTTTTTAAACAATAAAATAAGACGGTCGGATGTTTTTTCATTAAAAGGTTCAAGAGCGTAGTTGCCAAAAATAGTTTGCAGCGTAAAACCACTTTTTTCGGCAAATTTTTCGAAGTCTTCTTTTTTCAAAAGACTTACTGTTTCTTCAAATTCAAATTTTTTTAAACGGTGTTCGAAGTTAATTTTTTTATGGATAATATTATTTGCAATACATTTTGTGATATGGAAGGTGACATCATCACGCTGCTCTGTGTATTCCGGTAAGAGTGTTTCCTTTACTTTCTCCGCGTTAAAAAAATCAACTACAAAAATGCCACCGGGTTTTAGTGAAGAATAAACGTTGTCAAACACCAAAAAATTATCATTGTACCTATCAAAATAACCTATGCTTGTGAAGAGGTTTACTACGCAATCAAAATAATTCACCCGAAACGGCCTTCGCATATCGTGAACAAAAAACTCAACGTTAGGTTCTTCGGTTTCAAGCGCTGTCTTAATGCTGTTTTTTGCAAGGTCGGTACCTGTAACACTGAATCCTTTTTTTCCAAAAGCGAGGGTATGTCTCCCTTTTCCGCAGGCGAGGTCCCAGATTTTTGCAGAAGGGTTTAGCTGTAAATACTTACAAATATTGTTGATGAAAAAGTCAGCTTCAGAATCATCTCTTTTGTTATACAGCAAGTGATAATATTCTGAATCAAACCAATCCCTGAACCAGCCGTCCTTATTCATTCCGTAAAATTAGTAAAAATGCGGGGGCTGGTGGGATTATATTTCCCTATAATTTTTATTTTCGCCTGCCCGCCAGCCTGTGGCTTTCTCCAGCCAGAATAGGAATTTGTATTTTAAATTAATCTTTGCTTTGGCGGGATCATAAATAAAATTCCATTTTGCACTCGCTACCCGGGTTTTCATAGCCTGCGGATGGGTGCCTTTAAATTCTTCAAGCAAATCAATGTTAGTGTAGTCAAAAACATCAGCGGCTGCAATGTTTTTCTTCATCCAGTCATCGTCGTGCCACATCTTGTGAAAGCTTTCCTGCTTGGCCTGCTGGGCTTTAGGCGGTTTTACCCAGCCGTAATGGTAAATGGAGCAGCCGGTATTTTTTACGCTGAGTTTTGTATTGTCTTTAAAACGAAAGCCCTGCGCGTCTTTATACGAGCGGATATTTTTATTATTCCTGATGATTCTTATCTCCTTTGCGTACCAGCGTCTGCCTGCGCCAATGTAGTTGTACTGCCCGTAAAAATGTTTGTAGTTGAACAGTAAGCCATCCACTTCTTTATCATCGCAATATTTTAATGCGGCTGATTTTATTTTTTGAAGGTCTTCTTCATGCACACATTCATCGCTCTGGATATAGAAACACCAATCGTATTGGGCTGGAATGGCATCAAATACTTTATTGGTTTCATTGGATAGTACCAGTCCGCCTTCGCGGAGCGTATCATCCCAAACGGTATCTATGATTTTTATTTTATCGGATGCAATGGATTCTACAAGGCGCCGGGTTTCATCGTCGCTGTTACCAACCCCAACGTAAAACACATCGCAGATAGGAAGTATGGAGGTGATAGCTTCGATTACAGGATAATCGTACTTAATGGCGTTTCTGATAATTGTAAATCCTGCGAGTTGCATATTTTAAAACGGATAACCGATACCAAAGTTAAATACAATTTCCTTATAGGGCCGTTTATTAAACGTCCACCTGTCCGCTTCCTGATATTTCGGGTCGCGCAAAGGCACGGCCAGGTCAACGCGCAGTACAAAGAAACTAAGGTCCCAGCGAATCCCCATACCGCCGCCTACAGCGATCTGTTTGTAGAATTGGTCAACCAGGAATTCGGCATTTGGTTTGTTCTCATCTTTATCCAATCGCCAGATGTTTCCGGCATCGGCAAAAATAGCGCCATTAAAGGATTTGATGATGTGAAAACGGTACTCAAAATTTCCTTCTAAAAGCATGTCGCCAATTTTATCATATTTGGCGCTACTGCCACGCGGGTCGTAGCCACCTGGACCAAGTGTACGGGCTCTCCAAGCTCGAATACTGTTGGGGCCTCCGCTAAAAAAACTTTGTTCATACGGCAACACGCCGAGGTTCGCAAGGGGCTTGCCAATGCCGCCTGCCAGGCGGTAAACAATGCGGCTTTTTTTTCTCACAGGAATATAAATCCTGTAATCAATATCTGCTCTCAGGAATTGAGCGAAAGGAATCCCAAAAATTAAATACCTTCCAAGCGAGTCGGTGTGAGCGCCGGATGAAATGAAATACTGCCTTAAAATATTACCCGACGATTGAAGATTTAAACGAACGTAACTAACGGCTCGCTTGCTGGTGTTCGTGTTTTCTTTTGAAGTATAGGTTACGGCATACTTGCTTATAGTCGTAATGTGATCCTGAAAGGAATTAAGCAGAAACGCGTCATGAAGATTGCTTAAGTAATCCCTGAATGATGCATTCAGGTTTGCCCTCACCAGATAAGCCTGAAAGGGCACTAATTCGTGTTTTAAACGGTTGTTGTAGGTTTTAAAATTAAATCCGTAGTTGATGTCGGTAATAACACGGCTGAACTCCGGACGTGCCTGATAGTTGACAGAGGACCGGACAAAAGTATGCGGTGCCATTTCTTTTCTAAACGGAAATAATGAAAACGGAAAAAACGCACGGGGAACTGAGAAAGTGGCTTCAGGTCCGAATTGCAGGGTGTTAAATGTTTTTTGAATCTCGTTAAGGTTGGGATTTTTTTCATCGTTAAATTGCTGCTGGGCAATGAATGCGCCCTGCAATTTAATTTCGAAAAGTTCACCACCTTTAAAAATATTTTTGTTCTGATAAATCAGACTCCCGTCTACGCCAAGATTTCCTGAAGTATTAATGCCTTCTGTTTCCGCGGTAATGGATTGCTTGATTAATGGCAGGCATACAATATAGCAGTCCAATTTACTGCTGCTTTCAACACTTTTAAGAAACTGGATGGTAACATTTTTAAAAATGCCCAGGCCAAGCAGAGCTTTATAGGTAATTTCAGCCGTATCTTTTCTAAACAAATGGGCCTGATGAATATCAATATTGCTGTAAATAACACTTGGGCGATAAGCAAGAGGTTTGTTCTGTAAAAACAGCACATCAGTTTTTTTAAACCGGAGTGTATCTTTAAAGGGGGCTTCCCGCAGGTTGCCGGTAACAGGTTCGGTAATTACATACACGTTTTCAATTTTAAACTTGGTATGATTAACATATACCAGTGAATCGTTGGTTGAAGTGTAAGGCCGTGAGAATTTCTTTAGAATAAGCTTAACAGAAATTGACCGGTTGTTGTAATTGGAATCAATATCAAATTTGAGGTAAGCGTTTTCAAAATAAAAATACCCGTTGTTAAGTGCTAAGTTGGTTATACGCTGCCTTTCCTCCTGAAATTTTTCGGTATCATAAATCATTCCCCGTTTTAAGATGGATTTAAGAGTGTCCTTTAAAATCAATTCACCCAGCTTTGAATCATCCATTTGATAGGTTATACCACCTATGACGTAAGGTGACTTTGGAATAAGATGGTAATTTACGAAAGCTTTTTTTCTTTTCGCATCAACCTTAACGCTGTCTGCCACTTTGTTATTGAAAAATCCTTTGCTAAATAAATATTTAGACAATTGGTTGCGGGTTTGCTCTGTTAACGCTGAATCCAGGATTACAGGCGCTTCGCCGATGTCACGTACGCTTTCTAAAAACGTTTGACTCTCCTTATCTTTTAGTTTTGGAATCCGCGGTTTTTTGCCTTTTTTTTCGCGTTCGGTATTCAGCGCTTCAAAACGTTTTACCTTGTCGGCGTTGTGTTTGTCGTATTTTAAATTCCGGAGCTCTTTTTTTCGTTTTATTTTTGTCGCATCAAACTGGTTGTACCACCAAACATAGAAATCAACAACTCTGAAGAGCTTCCGGTTAGGTTTCTGGCGGATAAATGCTTCAAAATTTTCTTTTTCTATTTTAGTTTCTTTAGTGTTACGAATTTCAACTTTTTCGAGCAAATACTGACCGGGTTCGAGTTTTTTTGTAACGTTACAGGAGAAGAGAAAAAAAACGGCGGAGAGAAAATATATTCGTTTACGCTTTAAAAATGAAGCGTGAAAAGTGAATATTTTGGCTTGTAAACTCAATAACTTCCCGATAAATTGCACTAATTTAGGCTAAATATTATGATTAGTAAAAATCAAATCAGGCAAATACAGGCGCTGCATCAAAAAAAATTCAGAGATAATCAGAAACTTTTTTTAGCCGAGGGCGTGAAAATGGTGAAAGAGATTGTCGAAAGTAATCACACGATAATTCAGGAACTTTTTGCAACGGCCGATTTTATTTTTGAACACGAAAATATCCTGAAATCGTCTGGTATAAAATACAATGAAATATCCGATAAAGAACTGGAGCAGATCAGCTCTCTCGCCTCGCCGAATAAGGTGTTAGCGGTCTGCAATTATTTCGGAGAAACAAAAACAGAGGTTGATTTTAAGAAATTTTTTTCGTTGTATCTTGATGATATCAGAGATCCTGGAAATTTCGGAACCATTATTCGCCTGGCCGACTGGTATGGCATAGGAACTATTTTTTGTTCACCAACAAGCTGCGATTTGTATAACCCTAAAGTGATTCAATCCACAATGGGCGCTTTTCTGAGGGTGAAGGTGGCTTACCTTCCTCTTGAAAAAATCATAACAGATAACAACGTTGGTTTAATTTATGGCGCCGTACTGAAAGGAAAAAATATTTACGCTGAACGATTAACTAACGGTTTGATTGTTATTGGTAACGAGGCCAACGGAATATCAAAAGAGAACCTCGCCCTTGTTAATCATCCTATTACTATACCTTCTCACTCGGCAAATGGCACCGAGTCATTAAATGCGGCCATGGCCACTGGTATTATCGTTTCTGAATTTTTCAGGCAACAGCATTATTAATTTTTATCCAGAATAATTCCTTTGTAACGGAGTGTTTTAGGTCCTTTTGGATCATTGCTTAAAACCTCAAGGGTTCTGTCCTGCCTATCATAAACGGTTTTGGTATCAAACAGGATGTAAAATTTAATAGTTTTGCCTGGAGAAATCGGTTGCGGCGAATACTCCACTTTTGTGCAGGAACAGGAAATTTCCGCTCCGGTAATCACGAGCGGCTCGTTGCCTTCGTTAGTAATTTCATATTCTATTTTCACAACCTCGCCCTTTTTTACAAAGCCGAAATTTTTTTTCGAATCCTTTACTACGAACTTTGCCTGCGCATTGATCTCGCAGAGCGATAACAGGAATAACGCTAAGGCAAACAGTCTGGATTTCATAATCTAATAAAATAAAAAATCCCGCTACACTTGTAACGGGATTTATTTAAATTTTGCTTTTAATTAATTTCCTTCAGCCGTGGTGGGCTTAGCTTTAATTTCACCTTTAATGCGAACTTTGGCAGTGCTTAGTTTTGAATTTGAAGTAACAGTTACATTCTTTTCAAAACGGCCTTCACGTTTAGTGTCGTATTTCACTTTAATTACTCCGCCTTTTCCGGGAAGAATTGGTTCCTGTGGCCAGCCTGGTTTACCATCAATGGTAGTAGCAGTACAGCCACATTCTCCGGTTACCGAAGTAATGGTTAAGGGTGTTTTACCAACATTGGTAAATTTAAATTCGCGGATTCCGTTAGCATCATATTCAATTGTTCCGTAATCAATTACTTCACTTTCAAATTTGATCTCGGGGGCGTTAGGATCAGGATTAGGAATCACTGATTGCGCGGATGAATTTAAATTCAAGCCGAACATCACTACTAACAGGGAAAGAAACTTTTTCATTTTATGTTTTAATTAGTTGTAATATCTCAAACAAACGAAATGCCAGATTATACTAAGAACAGGTAATTAACCTTTTTTCTCAGTTGGAGCTCCCTGTGGTGTTTTGTTTTCAGGAAAAGCAACATCAACCGGCTTGGCTTCAATATTTCCTTTAATGGTTAAAGTAATGGTTCCGCTTTTTGCGTTTGAGTTAACGGTAACTGTTTTGTAGATACCACCAACACGCTGAGTATCGTACTTTACTTTAATTTCTCCGCTTTTACCAGGAAGGATTGGTTCTTTCGGGCAAGCAGGAACGGTACAACCGCAGCTTCCCTGACAATTTGTAATAACCAATGGCTCTTTACCGTTATTTGTAAACTTGAATACGCATTCACCGTTATCACCTTGTTTAATGTTCCCGTAATCATGGGTCATTTTATCCATTTTAATATCTGCTAAGCTAGCAGGTGCTGCTGTGTTGGTAGCTGCGGCATCATGTCCGTGTCCATCATTGGCACTGTGGCCATCTTGCGCAAATGTTAGAGCAGAAAATCCTGCAATTAATCCGAGGGTAAAAATTAACTTTTTCATAGTAGTGTTTTTAAATGTTGTTTGTTTATTACGTAAACCGTGCCATAAAGATAGAATATACATGGATTTGTTTGTTTATTTTTGCGAAATTTAACAAAATAATTTAAAGAGTTTAACATGGACATTGCCAAGACCTATAACCCGCAGGACGCAGAAAGTAAATGGTATCCATTCTGGATGGAAAATGATTTTTTTAAATCAACACCCGATGAACGTACTCCTTATACAATCGTCATTCCTCCGCCAAACGTTACGGGAGTGCTGCACATGGGCCACATGTTAAATAACACCATACAGGATGTTTTAATTCGTCGCGCACGCATGCTGGGCTACAACGCTTGCTGGGTGCCGGGTACAGATCATGCAAGTATTGCCACCGAAGCAAAGGTGGTTGCTCTTCTGAAAGAAAAAGGAATTAAGAAAACAAATTTAAGTCGTGAAGAATTCTTAAAACACGCGTGGGACTGGAAAGAAAAATACGGCGGCATTATCCTTGAACAGCTTAAGAAATTAGGCGCCAGCTGCGACTGGGACCGCACCCGCTTCACAATGGAGAAAGACTTGAGCGAAGCTGTTATTGATGTTTTTATTGATTTATACAACAAAGGAAAAATTTACCGCGGGGTAAGGATGGTTAATTGGGATCCTCAGGGATTGACCGCCGTTAGCGATGAAGAAGTGATTTATAAAGAATCAAACAGCAAACTGGTTTACGTAAAATATTTAATTGAAGGAACGAGCGATCACATTACCGTTGCAACCACTCGTCCTGAAACCATTATGGGCGACACCGCGGTGTGCGTGCATCCAGAAGATGAGCGGTATTCAAAATTAAAAGGTAAAAATTGTATTGTCCCGATCGTTAACCGCAGTGTTCCTGTAATTTTTGATGATTATATTGATAAGGAATTCGGAACAGGCGCTCTGAAAGTTACACCTGCACACGATATCAATGACTTTAACCTTGGGCAGAAACATAAACTTCCTGTAATTGACGCGTTAACACCGGATGGGAAAATTAGCGAAGCTGCAGGAGCTTACGTGGGGATGGACCGTTTCGCCTGTCGCAAACAAATTATTAAAGATTTGCAGGAACTTGGGTTAGTGGAAAAAATTGAAGAAATCAAAAATAAAGTTGGACACAGCGAAAGAACCGATGCAGTAATCGAACCCAAATTATCGATGCAATGGTTTTTGAAGATGAGTGAAGTTAGTAAGCCTGCGCTTGATGCCGTGTTAAACAATGAGGTGAAATTAATTCCTGAAAAATTCGGTAACACTTACAGGCATTGGATGGAAAATGTGCACGACTGGTGCATCAGTCGCCAACTTTGGTGGGGGCAACAGATTCCTGCGTGGTATGATGATAAAGGAAATACCGTTGTAGCAAAAACAAAAGAAGAAGCCGAATCGAAACTACGAACTCTTAACTCCCAACTCAGAACTGAAAATATAAAGCAGGATGAAGATGTGCTCGATACCTGGTTTTCATCCTGGTTGTGGCCGCTAACGGTTTTTGATCCTGCTGTAATAAGAAACGGTTGGGACAAAGCAAACGCCGATCTTAAATATTATTATCCTACTAACGATCTTGTTACTGCGCCTGAAATTTTGTTTTTCTGGGTGGCGCGCATGATCATTGCGGGTAAAGAGTATACGGGAATAAAACCTTTTGAGAACGTTTATCTCACCGGTATTGTGCGCGACAAGCTGGGAAGAAAAATGAGCAAAAGTTTGGGTAATAGTCCTGATCCTTTAGTGCTGATTGAAAAATATGGCGCGGATGGGGTGCGCGTAGGAATGTTATTATGTTCGCCCGCAGGAAACGATTTAATGTTTGATGAGAGTTATTGTGAGCAGGGAAGAAATTTCGCGAACAAAGTTTGGAACGCGTTCCGGTTGATCAAAGGATTTGAAGTAGGAGTCGGGCCTCAGCCTGCATCTTCCAAAGCTGCCATTGCCTGGTTTGAAAATAAGTTTTACGAACAGGTGGAAATAATCAACGATCACTATTCTAAATACAGGATGAGCGACGCCTTGATGGCAACCTATAAGCTTGTGTGGGATGATTTCTGCGCCTGGTACCTGGAAGCCATTAAGCCTGAATTTATTGATGGAAAAGCTCAGCCCATTGATAAACTTACGCACGAAGCAACAATTGGCTTTTTAGAACAGCTTCTTAAGATCATGCATCCCTGGATGCCATTTATTACTGAAGAAATCTGGCACCTGTTAAAAGAACGCACGCCTAAGGATTGTATCATTGTTGCGCCTTGGCCAAAGATAAAACCTGCCGATGACATTTTACTTAAAGAGTTTGAAGTAGTGAAAGAACTTGTAACTCAGGTAAGGGGTTTAAGGCAGCAAAAACAAATTTCGCCGAAAGAAAAACTCGAAGTGTTTGAAAAATCAACAAGCCCGAAGCCAACATTTGACGAGGTGATTGTTAAGCTTGCCAATCTTTCTTCTTTCAAATACACAAATGAAAAAATTGAAGGTGCTTTTTCTTTTATGATTCTGTCTACCGAATTTTACGTACCGCTTGCCAATAACCTGGATGCAGATGAGGAGAAAATCCGGCTTAAAAAAGAGCTGGAGTATAATCAGGGGTTTCTAAAGTCGGTGCAGATAAAACTGGCGAATGAAAAATTTGTTGCCAATGCCAAGCCTGAACTCATAGCACTTGAAAAGAAAAAAGAAAGTGATGCGCTAAATAAAATAACTTCTATTGAAGAGCAATTGAAAAATTTATAGGAAAAGATAAGGAGTGGATAAAAGATCGTCTTAGAAAAAAGGAAATAATTTAGTGTCACTACACGATAAACCAAAATATAAATTTCAATCGGTAAGTTTTAAAACTGTTGAAGAATTCCTGGAATATTTGCCGGAGGATGAATTAAAAATTGTAAAAGTCCTTCGAAAACTTGTTCTTGACAGTTTACCCGGTGTTACCGAAAAGCTATCGTACAATGTTCCGTTTTATAAAGTGCACAGAGGTATTTGTTTTATCTGGCCATCCTCTGTTAAATGGGGTAAGGGACACTCCTGGACCGGAGTCCGCTTCGGATTCCAGCAAGGAAATTTATTAAGCGATGAAATAAACTACCTGGATAAAGGAGAACGCAAACAGGTATTCTGGAAAAACTTTTCATCAGTAAAAGATATTGATGCGGACCTTTTAAAATCTTATATTTTTGAAGCGGCAATTATTGACCAGGAAAAAAAAGACAAAAATAATGGAGCCTCTTAAAGAAATGTTCAATAAAAAATTCTATGAGTCGCTGGCTCACGAATTTAGAAAGGTGGACAAGCATTTCGATTCAAAGAAATTTATCTCTTCGGTTACCAAAGATCTTGATGCCCTTGAACTCAACCAGCGCCTGCGTAAAACAACGGAGGTGCTCAGAGAGCATCTGCCAACGGATTATAAAAAGTCTATCTCTCTATTAAAAAAAGTTATTCCCAACGTGAACAGGGGTTACACCACGCTTGTGTTTCCTGACTTCGTTGGTAAATATGGCAAACATGATATAACTACTTCACTCGAAGCCTTAAAACACTTTACTAAATTTGGTTCATCGGAGTTTGCTGTTCGTGAATTCCTGAAAACAGATTTTGATACAACCATTAATGCGATGGGCCAGTGGGCAGAAGATAAAGATCCACACGTGCGTCGTCTTGCTTCGGAGGGAAGCCGCCCGCGTTTGCCCTGGTCTTTTAAGCTTGATAACGTAATTAAAGATCCGCAGCTCACACTTCCAATCCTTGAGAAATTAAAGAGTGATGAAGAATTATATGTCCGCAAATCGGTGGCAAATCATTTAAATGATATTTCAAAAGAGCATCCAAAATTTATTCTTGATATTGTAAAAAACTGGAAGGGCTCGTCACCCCATACGGATTGGATACTGAAACACGCAAGCAGAAGTTTATTAAAAAAAGGACATCCTGAACTTCTCGCACATTTTGGTATCAGGCACAATGCCGCCATCGGGACTGTAAGCTTTAAACTTCTTAATTCTTCTATCATTGTGGGAGAAGACATTCAGTTTTCATTGATATTAGAAAATACGGGAAACAAAAAAATTAAGGTGCGCATTGAATACGCTCTTTACTTCAGAATAGCCAATGGTAATTTGTCTAAAAAGGTGTTCAAGATCAGTGAGCGGATTCTGAATAAACAGGAAACTATAAAACTGGATCGTAAACACAGCTTCAAATTAATTACTACCCGTAAATACCATGCAGGTGCCCACAAAATTGCGCTCATCATCAATGGCAAAGAAGGCAAACCGCTCGATTTCAAATTAAAAGGTTTGTCCTGATCCTTTAGATTTACCGTTGACGTATTTTTCAATATTCTCCTTCCAAATACTTTATATTTGCCGCTTCTTAATTTAAACCAGGGCCTTGTTAAAAATAGTATTCACCTTTATTTTAGTATTTGCTTTTATTTGCATTAAAGCACAAAAACCAGATAAGCCCGGCATTGGTAAAATTACGGGCAGAATAGTGGATTCTCTAACCGGAGAGCCAGTCGAGTACGCCACCATCAGCATCTTAAAGCAGGAAAGTAAAAAAATAGTTGACGGGGGAACCACCGATGACAAGGGCCTTATAAACATTTCCAACATCAAAGAAGGGAATTACCAGATCCAGGTTTACTTTATCGGGTATAAAACATTTATAAAAAATGATGTTGTTATCAGTCCCGCCACGCCGAATGTTTTCCTGGGTGATATTTCACTGGCCTCGCAGAAAGTTCTGTTAAAAGAAGTTTCGGTTACGGCCGAAAAAAATCTGATTGAAAATAAAATCGATAAACTTGTTTATAACGCTGAGAAAGACGTTAGTTCACAGGGCGGAGTAGCGACAGATATATTAAAAAAGGTGCCAATGGTATCTGTAAACGCCGACGGTTCGGTTGAACTCCAGGGCAATTCAAATATTCGATTTCTAATCAACGGAAAACCTTCCACTATTTTCGGAAACAACATTACCGATGTACTGCAAACAATTCCTGCATCACAAATTCAAAGCATCGAAGTGATTACGAGTCCAGGTGCTAAATACGATGCTGAAGGTACAGGTGGCATCATTAACATCATTCTAAAAAAAGTAACCATAAAAGGAATTAATGGCAGTGTTTCTTTAACCGGTGGCACACGTTTGCAAAACGGTTCTTTTAATCTGGCGGTACGCCGTGGTAAATTTGGAATTAATACATTTTTAAGTGGTAACGGACAGATTCCTTCTGAAACAATTAACTCCATGAACCGCGTTTCCACCGATCCTCTTACCGGCAACAGCTCTTCCTTATTACAGAATGGAACCAGCGATTTTACGCGTCTTGGTTACCAGGGCGGCGTTAGTTTCGACTGGAGTCCTTCAGAAAAAGATAACCTTAACGGCGGCATCAGTTACAATTATTTTGGTAACAACACGCAGGGAACCACTTATCGTGAATCAATTTCAAGAGACGGTAGTGGACTTGTGCTTTCCGATGTAAACAATAAGGTGATTGCCGTAAACGATATCAATACCAAGGCGTATGACTGGAACTTAAATTATAAACGGAAATTGAAGAAAGAGGGACAGGAGCTTGATCTTCTCTATACTTCTTCCCTTTCAAATAATTACTCTTATTACGAGCAGCAGCAAAAATACATTTCTTCCGATTCGGTTTACAGCGGCTCCTATGGAAAAAATCCCGGCTCCGACATGCAAACCAACCTTTCGCTGAACTATACACATCCTGTTAACGAAAAGTTTATTTTTGAAACCGGCGCTAAGACTGTGCTTTACCAGGTTAACAGCAATGCCAATGTTTTTTTGCTGAATCCGCAGAATGACTCTTACGCGTTCAACACCTCACAGTCCAACTCCGTTAATTATTCACGAAATGTTTACGCGGCTTATATGTCTTCAACCTTTAAACTAAAATATTTTGATTTAAAGGCAGGCGTACGCGATGAATACACCGAAACAAATGCAAAATTTTTAAATGCAGCAACAAACATTCCGGTTTATAACACCATTGTTCCGTCCGGCGTGGTATCGCACGCTTTTAAAAATAATCATACTCTCAAATTAAGTTATTCATACAGGATCCAGCGGCCAGATTACCGCGATCTTAATCCTTTTGTAAATGCCAGCGACCCTAAAAACCTCTCCACGGGTAATCCGGCTTTAAAACCTGAGACTACACATAACATAGAACTTGGTTACAGTAAATTTTTCAATAAAGGAATCAACATCAATGTAAACACATTTTACAGAGGCAACCGTGCCGATATTCAAACCTACCAGCGTTACTATGATTCCTATCAGGCGGGCGATTCAATCTACAGTAACGTTGCTGTAAGTACCCGCGAAAACATCGGGCGCGAAGATAATTTCGGAATGAATGTTTTTGCTTCGGGCAACATTAAAAAGAAGTTCACGCTGCGTACAAATATTTCCGCATTTCAGCGTTACATCTACAGCAGTATTGATCCTGGTGCCAACATAAGCGGCTTTAACTATCGTGCCAATCTTAATCTTTCCTACCAGTTTACCGAAACTTTTATTGTGGAAGTGTTCGGCAACTTTAACTCGCCCCGCCTTAACATACAGGGGAAAATGCCTTCTTTTACAACGTACAATTTCGCTTTGCGCAAACAATTTTATGATAAGAAAATGAGCATTGCTTTTACAACTACCAATCCTTTTAATAAGTATGTGAATCAGCGTACAGAAACCAAAGGAATTAATTTTACATCTTCCGGTGTAAAGGAACTGCCTTATCGCTCATTCGGACTGAACTTTACGTACAAGTTCGGCAAGCTTGAATTTAAAAAGCAACGTGACCCCGAAGACGCCAATCTCACCAATCCCCCCGTTCAGGGCAATTAAATAGTACCCTATTCTCCAATTTAAGTGCGACTTAAAAAAACCGCATACATTTTCCTTGAAATGGGTTAAAATCAATTTCTTTATTATCTTTAGGTCTGCTCAAATACCATGGTTAGAAATTATCCGTACTTATTCGCTTTTCTTTTTCTTTTTTCCTGCAAAAATGCGGTAAAGGAAAAGGCTTCTAATATGGATCAGGCCGATACCCTTTCAGGGGTAATTACATCTGCTAAACCAATCATTGTTATTCACCGTGCGAAAGTGCAATATACAGATGCACAAAAACCCTTTAGTGTCAATGCTTCTGCACCGCGTGTGTTTGCTGCCAATGCCAACGTAATTAAAATAGAGGGAGACTTAACTTCCAGCAATGTGCCCGCGCAACTCACCATCGTAACCCCGGGAACAGATACATTTTCTCTGCCAAAAACAATTGTTTTAAAAACCCATTCTGTTGTTTGCAAACAGCCAAAGCCTCAGCCTGCGCAACCTCCGCGCTTCAAGGATGCGGCTATTTCCGATATTCAATACCTGGATGTAGACCAGGGTCTGAGTTCTTCTTTTATTAAGAGTGTGTTAACGGATAAAGCAGGTAATCTTTGGTTCGGGACTAATGGCGGTGGTGTAAGTCGTTACGACGGAAGATCGTTTGAAAATTTTACAGAAAAAAATGGTTTATGCAATAATAAAGTACTCACAATTTTCCAGGATAAAACAGGTCGAATTTGGTTTGGTACAGAAGGCGGCGGTGTATGCTGTTACAATGGAGATAATTTTTTATGGATAACGGAAGAGGAAGGATTAGGAAATAACACTGTGTTATCGCTGTGCGAAGATAAAGAGGGTAATATGTGGTTTGGCACTAATGGCGGCGGGGTTTGTAAATTCGACGGAAAATCACTAACCAATTATACCGAAAAAGAAGGGCTCAGCAACGGAAGCGTTCGTAGCATCATACAAGACAGCAAAGGCAACATGTGGTTTGGTACAACCGGGTCAGGCGCCTGTAAATTTGACGGAAAATCATTTACATATTATGGCGAAAATGAAGGATTCAACAGCACGATCATTCACGCAATCATTGAAGCAAAAGACGGAACATTATATTTCGCAACAGAAGATGGCGGCGTAAATATTTTTGATGGAAAAACCGTGAAGTTTATTACCGCGAAACGCGGTCTCAGCAGCAATTGCGTGGTATCGCTTCACGAAGACAAGGCCGGCAACATCTGGATCGGCACTTACGATAGCGGTCTGTGTAAATTTGATGGCGAAGAAATAACCGTATTCTCTACCAAGCAGGGCTTAACCAATAATTACATCTTGGCCATGTGCGAAGATAATTCGGGAAGCCTGTGGTTGGGCACTTATGGCGGCGGCGTTTGCCGTTTTAATAACGGATCATTTACGCATTACACCGAAAAAGAAGGCATTGGCAGCAACACGGTACGCTCGATAACTGAAGATAAGGAAGGCAACCTCTGGTTCGGAACGTTTGGTGATGGCATCATCCGCTATGATGGAAGTAGTTTTAATCACTACGCCGAAAAGGAAGGCATGCCAAGTTCGCGGATAAAAGCATCGCTTCGGGATAACGATAACATCTGGTTTGGAACCGAAGAAAATGGCGCTGTTAGATTTAACGGAAAAACATTTGAAAATTTCACCAAGGAGCAAGGACTCAACAGTAATTATATCCTGAGCATGTGTCGCGATAATCACGGGCGCGTCTGGTTTGGTACCGATGAAGGCGGCGTTTGCTGTTATGATGGTTCGCAATACATGTCCTTAATTGACGAAGAAGGATTGAGCAAGGGAATTATTCCAGCCATGATCCAGGATAAAACGGGTAATATGTGGTTTGGTACCGATGGCAACGGTGTGTGCTGTTATGATGGAAAATTTTTAAAGTGGTACACCACAAAAACCGGATTGTGCAGTAACGTCATAAAATATATTTATGAGGACAAGGAAGGAAACATCTGGTTTGGAAGCGATGGAAAAGGGATCAGCATTCTCAAGGCAAAAACCATTAACACAAACAACCCCGCTTTTGAGACACTGAGTGAAAAGGATGGCTTAAGCAGTAATCTTATCCGCTCTATTGTTCAGGATACTACCGGTAATTTCTGGATAGCTACAGAAATGGGATTGAATTATCTTAGCACTAAAAACGGCAAAAAAGAAATTCATTTTTATACGTCCGCCGACGGATTAAAAGCAAACAATTTTTATTACACCACAATTATCGATAAGAACAACACTATCTGGTGGGGCAACGGAAAGGCATTGACCAATCTGAATCTTAATAATTACAAATTACCGGAGACGCCTCCTTCGTTACAATTAAACGGACTAACACTTGAACAAACATTTATCGATTTTCATTCCTTGCGTGATACGTTAAGGAGTGGAAAAAAAATTCTGGTGGGCGACAAGGATAAAAAAGATCTTAGTAATGTGGAATTAAGTAAAGTTGAAAATTATTATAATTACCCCCTTAATCTTAGTTTACCGCACAACATCAATCACCTTGAATTTGAGTTCAGCGCCATTGACTGGAGTGCTGTGGATAAGATCAGGTACACTTACATTTTAACCGGCAGTGATGAAGACTGGAGCCCATTGACCACCGACAATAAAGCTTCCTATAATAATTTAACGCACGGCAGTTATACTTTTAAAGTAAAGGCAGTGGGCGTTGCGGGCAAGTGGAGCAATGTTTTCGAATATCCGTTTACGATTCGCGCACCATGGTACCTTACGTTTTGGGCGTATGCTCTGTATGCAATTGTATTCATCGGAATTGTTG
>JACDDR010000007.1:0-4898 GCA_013816895.1 Bacteroidota bacterium | reverse complement strand
GATTTAATAATATACGTACACGTCAGCTGAAAGCGCGTCAGCATGAGCTGGAGCAAACCGTTGCTGAACGCACGGCGGAAGTAGTGGAACAAAAAGAACTCATTGAAGAAAAGCAAAAGGAAATAGTTGACAGTATTAATTATGCCAAGCGTATTCAAACTGCCATGCTTGCCAGCGAACAACTCTTCAATAAAAATCTTAAGAACTATTTTCTTTTATTTGAACCAAAGGATATTGTAAGCGGCGATTTTTACTGGGCCTCGCCAATGGCTGATGGGCGTTTTGCACTGGTAACTGCCGATAGTACAGGTCACGGAGTTCCGGGCGCCATGATGTGCATGCTCAATATTTCCTGTTTAAATGAAGCGGTTAATGAGCGCAAGTACACCAATGCCGCTGCTATTCTGGATCATGCACGACAAAGAATTATTTCGTCGCTCGCTGAAGACGGAAGTGAAGAAGGCGGAAAGGATGGGATGGATTGCAGCGTTACCATTTTTGATTTTAAAAATAAAAAATTAAGTTTTGCCGCCGCTAATAATCCTGTTTGGATTATAAGGAAAAATGCGGAGACCGGAAAACAGGAATTGCTGGAATTAAAACCCGACAGAATGCCGGTGGGCAAGCATGCCAAAGATAATATTCCCTTTACCGAAAAACATTTCGACCTTGAAGCCGGCGATGTTGTGTACACCCTAACCGATGGATTCTGTGATCAGTTTGGCGGACCAAAAGCAAAAAAGTTTACCTACAAAAGGCTAAAAGAAATTCTCGTAAGCATATCTGCTAAATCAGTAACCGAACAAAAAGCGGTGTTACATAAAACCTTTAATGACTGGAGAGGAACCCAGGAGCAAGTGGATGACGTTTTGATCATTGGGGTGAAGGTTTCTTAGAGAAGGGTACGATAATAGCCACCAATAGTTTATGCATAAACAATTTGCTATTCTCAACAATTTCTTAGGATGGATTGTGTGGGCTATTGCAACCGTAACGTATTTCGTCACTATTGAACCATCTGCTAGTTTCTGGGATTGTAGCGAGTACATTGCATGTGCATATAAACTGGAAATTGGCCACCCGCCCGGCGCCCCTCTTTTTCTTATTATCGGAAGATTATTCGCCCTGTTAGGAGGTGGCCCAACTAACGCGGCAATGATGATTAATGTCATGAGTGCGTTGAGCAGTTCTTTTACAATCTTGTTTTTATTTTGGACAATAACCCGTTTGGGAGCAAAATCCTTTAAGGTTCGAATTTCAGAATTTACAAGAGGGCATCAATATGCAGTTTTAGGCGCGGGTGCCGTTGGTGCGCTTGCTTACACGTTTTCTGACACATTTTGGTTTAATGCTGTCGAAGGCGAAGTTTATGCTTTGTCTTCTTTTTTTACAGCCCTGGTGTTTTGGAGCATTTTAAAGTGGGAAGAAGAAGATAACATAAATTCAAACTCAGCACTTCGCTGGCTTGTGCTTATTAGTTATTTAATAGGTCTTTCGATTGGTGTTCATCTGCTTAATTTGTTGGTTATTCCAGCAATTGTCTTTGTTGTTTTTTTAAAAAAGTATGAATGCAGCTGGAAACGTTTTTTGTTCGCCGGAATTTTATCCTTAACACTGCTTGGTTTCATTCAAAATCTTATTATCCCTAAAATCGTTAAGTTTTTAAGCGATTATGAAGTCTTCTTTACCAATGAACTGCATTTAGGCTTTAATACCGGTTCAGTTTCCTTTGTGATATTATTAATTACTTCCCTCACTTTTTTTATTTTATACACTATTACGAAGAAGAAATGGCATTACAGGATGGCCTTCATAGCAACAGCTGCTTTTTCTTTATTCGCTGTGCTTTCCGCGCCAAGCCTTAGCGGCGTGGTTACACGTGCTTTGATGCTTTCGGCAATATTATTTACTATTTATAAGTTTAAAGGTAATACTGTGAAGTTAAACGCAGTTTTTCTTGGTTTCGCAGCGTTTTTAATTGGGTATTCCTCTTTTTTTATTCTTGCGATTCGCTCCCAATCCAATCCACCAATAGATGAAAACGATCCGGAGAATGCTACTAATATGTTGGCTTATTTGCAACGCGATGTATTTGGCGAGGCGCCCCTATTATACGGTCCCTATTATAACGCGCCCACCCGCCCAAAAGTGGAATTTGATAACGCCGATCCCGTTTATGTAAAAGATAGAATAAATAAAAAATATAAAGTAATTAATGACAAAAAAAACTCAATTCCAAAATATGACCCTGAGTTTTGCACTTTCTTTCCGAGAATGTACGTCTCCTATCCTCAGTGTACCGAAGGATATAATTATTGGGGTGAGGTAAAGGATTATCACAGGCCTGGCTTAATCATCGGCAAGGCAGGAGATTCGACAAAAGTTGAAATCCCTACAATGCATGCTAACTTAAATTATTTTTTTAAATATCAACTCAATTTCATGTATTGGAGATATTTCATGTGGAATTTTGTTGGGAGACAGAACGATGTTCAGGGAAGAACCGGAAATAACATGGATGGGAACTGGTTGACTGGTTTCAAAAGATTTGATGATTTTAAGTTAAAGACGGATACTTCAAAAATAATTTCCCGCAATAGAAATAATTTGTCTGCTAATCACTTTTATGCCCTTCCTTTTTTACTTGGCGTATTAGGTATCTGTTTTCATTTTAGGCGAAGCAGATTTGATGCATGGGTTGTCATGTGTTTTTTTCTAATGACAGGGGTTGCAATTATAGTTTATCTCAATCAGGCTCCTTATGAGGGCCGCGAGTGTGATTATGCGTATGCCGGCAGTTTTTATGCTTTTACAATATGGATCGGTTTTGGTGTGTTATTTATATACCACCTGATAAAAAGATCCGGTTCTATTATCGCCGCGGTTGTTGCAACAGCATTAGGCTTGGTTGTACCCGTTATCATGGCTCAGCAAGGTTGGAACGATCATGACCGCTCTAATCGAACTTTAGCCCGGGATATGGCAATAAATTACCTGCAAAGTTGCCCTCCGAATGCGATTTTATTTACAAACGGTGATAATGGTACCTTCCCTCTTTGGTACGCCCAGGAAGTGGAAGGGGTAAGAACTGATGTGCGTATTTGTAATTTGAGTTTGTTAATGACCGACTGGTACATTAAACAAATGCGCCGTGCTGTTTATGACAGTCCTCCTGTTCCATTTACAATTCCAGATGAGAAACTGGAAGCTGATAAGATGCCTTACCTTATTATTAAAAATCAGGATACTTTATCAATGAGGCTTTCTGATGCGCTTACAAAGGCTGTCAGTAACGACACCACAATCAAGATATCAAATAAGGGAAAGTTTATTGATGTTCTTCCAGCCAATAAATTTTTTATGGATGTAGATAGTTTTAATGTAATGCATAATAAGGTCATTAGTGTGAAGGACGTAAATCGTTTAAGCAAGCGTATTGTGTGGAACATTGCAGAAAGGAGTTACATAGTTAAGAGTGAGCTAATGCTTTTGGATCTTATTGCACATAACGACTGGAAAAGACCAATTTGTTTTGCAGTAACTACTGGTGAAGAGTCTTATTTAGGATTGAAAAGCTATTGGCAGCTTGAAGGCCTTGTGTATCGGTTTGTTCCAATTAAGCAAACCGAAGGGGAAGCAGCGGCGGGCGGCAGGGTAAATACAGAAGTCATGTATAATAATGTTATGAATAAATTTCTGTGGGGAGGAATGGATAAAAAGGTGGTAAGTCTCGATGAGAATTGTCTCCGGGTTGCCGGTGATTTAAAAATGCAGATGAGTACTTTGGCCACGGCTTTAATAAAAGAAGGCGAAACTAAAAAAGCCAGGAATGTTTTAGATAAATGTTTAACGATGATGCCGGAGCGCAATGTGCCTTACGATGCAAATATTTTAAAAATCTGTGATGCATATTATCAGCTAAACGAAAATAGAAAGGCAAGTGAACTCACGTGTAAGTTGTTTGGTATTTATGAAAACGATTTGAAGGTTTATAACAGCCAGGAGGAGGTTGAACGCGCATCTTACTCTAACCAAATTGCGGAGGCTGAAGAAATATTGCAGCGTGTGGTTGATTTAACGAAGCGGTTCAAAGAAGATGATCTCAACAAAGAGTTAGCGGCGAGGCTTGGTAAAATTGCTACGAAAAAGATAAAATAACTACAAAGGGTTAAGAGCATTAAAACAAGAATACTGATTAACTGCTGGAACAGGTTGATGACGTGCTGATCATCGGCGAAGGTTTCTTAGAGAAGATAATAGTCTTCAAAATAATTCCGTTTAATGCTGTGATTGTTAGGATGCGCCCCGTTCAAAAGCACACGCCATAGGTTCTGGCATAATTATATTTTAATTTGATTGAGACGGCGATTGCCCAACATAATTTAAATTCCCATCGTAAAAAATCAAGGCGGTTTTTCTTGTCGCACATGTGGCGTAAATAATGCAACAGTGTTTCATCGTCTATTTTTTCTCTTATGGCATAATTTTTACGTTGCTTGTCTTAAAATCATCACCATGAAAAAAACATTTATTCTATTAATTGCACTTTTTCTCATCCCATTACTATCAACTTCTCAAAACGCTAATCTCTTATGGGCTAAAGGATTTGGAGGTTCTGGTTACGACGAGAGTCGAGGTATAGCAACTGACGCCAGCGGGAATGTATATACCATCGGCCATTTCATAGATACAGTAGATTTTGATCCCGGAGTGCCGGTGTATACGGTGGCCTCGGTTGGCAATTTTGATATATTTTTAAGTAAGGTAAACTCTAGTGTCATGTCAATTCAAAATTGTCGGATATAATCTTTTCAGCTTAATTCTTGCGTCCTGAGTTGTAAACTGCCAGTTGATTATCGCATTTTTATTATTTCTATGACTTGCCCAAGCCTTTGCTT
>JACDDR010000127.1 GCA_013816895.1 Bacteroidota bacterium | reverse complement strand
CGCTTGAACTACTGCCAGCCCGTAAGAGATATACATAGCCCCTAAAAAGTATCCCGGCTCTCTGTCGAACTGGTAATTACATTCGCTGCAATGAACATGCATCATCGGCATTTGAAAAAAATTCTCCCCTTTGGCAAAAACCTGTCCCTTTCCACAATGCGGGCATTTCCCTTTTAATATATTTACAAGAGGGTGCTTAGGTTGATTGGAGGGTTTCATAATACAAAGTTACGCTTTAAGTGATAAGAGTTGTTGCATAAACAACGCTATCCGTGGTACATTCGCATATTTTTAAAATTTTAGCAAATGAAGAAATTTTTAAATTGTTGTATCTTTTGCCAGCCTGATGAATTGCACAGGTATAAAACAGTGTAATGGAGCCGGACAAAGAAAAACAGCAGATAGAAGATTCCAAAACAGATCCAAAGTGTTTTGAGCCGCTGTATATAAAATACTATGAGCAGATATTAAGATTTGTATATAAACGTATTGAGGGATTAGATGATAGCAGGGAAGTAACAGCGATAGTATTTACAAAAGCTCTTACAAATATTTCAAAGTATACTCACATGGGATTTCCGCTGTCGAGCTGGCTTTACCGTATTGCAATAAATGAAATCAACTTATTTTACAGACATACTAAGAAAACGCGGATCATTAGCCTGGACATGAAAGCAGTTGCGAATATTGCTGAAGAAGAAAACCCCGGAGCCGAACGCATTGTTACACTAAAAAAATCTCTGACGTATTTATCGGAAGAAGAATTGTTACTCATTGAACTGCGTTATTTCGAAGAACGTCCGTTTGCCGAGATTGGGGAGATTCTGGCCATTACCGAAAACAATGCAAAGGTAAAAACCTATCGTGTGCTGAAAAAGTTACGTGAGGTGTACGCCAGGATAGATTAAGAAATAGATTAATAACACAACCTTAAAAATATAGAAAATGAAAAATTACAAAATACTTGAAAACCGACCGGAGTTAACGCGGCAACAAATACTACAGGGGATGAGTTTTTCGGCCGTATGCAGTACTGCATTGCTACCTAATGCTCTGCTGTTAAAATCAATGGCAATGAAAAGCCTGCTTTTAAAAGTCGCGGCTGTAGCCATTGTTGTAACGTCATCGGTGTTGGTTTATGAGAATGTTAATATTCCACCAAAAGAAAATAGAGCCGTTGTTGCAATTGGCGACAGCATTTCTAATAAATCGTGCGTTGTGTTAGATACTATTGCTGTACATGCGAAACAGATTGCTGAGACTTCAAGTTCTTATACGAAAGCTCCAAACAAGGAACAGAATAACAAAGCAATGCCAACGATTAATCCGCAGCAAAATTTGGAAAAGATAAAAATGGTGCAGGAAGTAAAGGAAGCTGGAAAACAGGTTGAAGTTACATCGCCTGCAACTATTGCAACAGCTGATGTTATTACCAATACAGTACCTTTTATGGCCAGTGCAAATGTAACATGCACGATCTGGAATACGAATTCATTTTGTAATGCATCGGCGATTGATGAACAAAATAATATCAGGATGGAGTGTGATGACTGTGAGCTGAATATGATCAGCTGCAGCGAGCTCGACTCAATTCGTGGAATGAAAGCGGTATGGCTTTATTGTAACGCTCCCAAAGGTAAATTCAGAATAAAAACTGCTTTTAAGAATATAACTCTTGTAAGGAGTTCGGGTGAGATTGTAAATCCGAAAGCAGTTAGAATTGGAAATATTACAGAGGGCGAAAAGGAGCCGAAGATGTACAACAATGATTTCAAGGCAAAAGACCTTACCGTAAATTTTAAAAAAGACCTGGATATTTTTTTATTTTTTCAGGATGCCAAACCGGGTGATAAAATTTTTATTGATGGATTTATACAGGCGGAAATAAAAGAATAATCACTTTTTCATGGATAAACCGCAACCAGCCGCAATGGGTTGCGGTTTTTTGTACTTTGGGTCGGGAAGGCCTATTAGAGGAAATTTATTTCGAAACACGCTCAACATATTCGCCGGTTTCAGTTATAATTTTCAGCTTGTCGCCAATGGTTACAAATAAAGGAACCTGTACGGTAATCCCACCTTCCACTTCAGCAGATTTTAAAAGTTTTCCCTTGTTTCCGTCCTCGGTGTAAGTTACCGTTAACTCAACATACTTTGGAAGTTCACCATTAAGGGGTTTTTCGTTCTCATCGAACCTCACTGTTAAAACCATCCCTTCCTGAAGGAATTTAATGGTATCGGCAAATAAAATTTTTGGGATATGGATCTGTTCAAAGGTTTCCTGGTTCATACAAACCAAAAAGTCATTTTCGGAATAAATATATTGTAATTCAAATTCGTCCACCCTGATAAGGTCAACTTTTTCGCCGGAGCGGAAACGCACTTCGCTTTGTTTGCCTGTTTCGATATTGCGGCACTTGAGCGAGTAAATGGTATTGCCTTTACCAGGTGTGATGTGTTCGTATTCAAGCACCTTTAACAAGTTATTCTCGTGCCTTAAAAAACAACCTTTTGAAATATCTGATGTATTAGCCATGCGCTTTTATTAGGCATGAAAGGTACTGAAAATGACATTACATCCTGCAAAAAAATATCACCTGGCACAGAGTTGACGAAAAACAAAAAACCCGATGAAACTTTCGTTACACCGGGTTTTATATCTTAAATCAAAATTGATTACGCTTCTTCTTCTACTTCTTCTTTCGAAGCCATTAAGCGTTCGTATTCTTCTTTGCTTCCCACAACCAGTTTTTCGTACTGGCGTAAACCTGTTCCCGCAGGAATTAAATGTCCAACAATTACGTTTTCTTTTAATCCTAATAAACCGTCTACTTTTCCGTTCACCGCAGCTTCGTTCAGTACTTTTGTAGTTTCCTGGAACGATGCAGCCGAGATCCAGCTGTTTGTTTGTAATGAGGCACGTGTAATACCCTGTAAAATTGGATTTGCTGTAGCAGGAACCGCGTCGCGGGCTTCCACTATCTTTTTGTCCTTGCGGCGTAATACAGAGTTCTCATCGCGTAACTTGCGTGCGCTGATGATTTGTCCGCGTTTCAGCTCTTCGCTGTCGCCTGGCTCTGTAACAACCTTCTGACCAAAAATAGCGTCGTTCTGCGTCATGAATTCCACTTTGTTGATTAATTGCTGTTCAAGGAACATAGTGTCTCCCGGATCAACGATTTCAACCTTACGCATCATTTGACGCACAATGGTTTCAAAGTGTTTATCATTCAGTTTCTGACCCTGTAAACGGTAAACCTCCTGGATCTCGTTCACTAAATATTCCTGAACAGCGGTTGGGCCTTTGATAGATAAAATATCTCCAGGGCTTGTAGCGCCATCAGATAAAGCTTCTCCAGCCTTAACGAAATCATTTTCCTGAACAAGAATGTGCTTGCTTAAGTTCACCAGGTAACGACGTTGTTCGCCAGTCTTCGCTTCAATAACCACTTCACGGTTACCACGCTTAATTTTTCCGAAGCTTACAATTCCATCAATCTCGCTTACTACAGCAGGATTACTTGGATTACGCGCTTCAAATAATTCAGTTACACGTGGAAGACCACCGGTGATATCACCAGTTTTTCCTGTAACACGAGGGATTTTCACCAGGATTTGTCCCGGCTCAATCTTCGCCCCTTCGTTCACAACAATGTGAGCGCTTACAGGAATGTTATACATTTTTAAAGACTCACCTTTTTTATCCACGATGCGAATCAACGGACTCATGGTTTTATCTTTACTTTCAATAATTACTTTTTCGCGGAAACCAGTTTGCTCATCGCTTTCTTCACGGAAGGTTACGTTTTCTTTGATGTGCTCAAATTCAACACTTCCTCCAAACTCAGAAACGATAACGGCATTGTACGGATCCCAGTCGCAAATCAATTCGCCTTTTTTCACTTTAGCGCCTGGCTTAATGTAAAGGTTAGAACCGTAAGGAATGTTTCCTGTAGTTAATGTGATACCTGTGTTTGAATCCACAATGCGCATTTCGGTTGAACGACCGATAACGATGTTGGATTTTTTACCTTCGGCATTTGCACGCTCAACGGTACGTAATTCGTCAATTTCAATGATACCATCGTACTTGGCGCTTAGGTTGGATGAAGATGCAGCGTTACTCGCTGTTCCTCCAACGTGGAAGGTACGTAACGTTAACTGTGTACCCGGCTCACCGATAGACTGTGCGGCAATTACACCTACTGCTTCACCTAACTGAACCAAACGTCCGTTTGATAAGTTACGGCCATAACACTTGGCGCAAACACCTGAACGAGATTCGCAGGTTAATACGGAGCGGATCTCAACTGTTTCAATCGGAGACCTGTCTATTAATGCTGCAATGTCTTCGCTGATCACTTCACCAACACCAACGATCAGATCGCCTGTAGTTGGATGGTAAACATCAGCAACAGTTGTACGTCCTAAAATACGGTCGTATAACGCTTCAACAACATCGTCATTATTTTTTAACGCTGTCATGCTTAAACCACGAAGGGTTCCGCAATCCTGTTCGTTAATGATAACATCCTGTGCAACGTCAACTAACCTACGTGTCAAATAACCGGCATCTGCCGTTTTTAAGGCCGTATCTGCTAATCCTTTACGTGCACCGTGAGTTGAGATAAAATATTCTAAGATGGATAATCCTTCACGGAAGTTAGATAATACAGGGTTCTCAATAATGGAAGCAGTTGTATCACCAGCCTTTTGAGGCTTAGCCATCAAACCACGCATACCACTGAGCTGCTTAATCTGTTCTTTGGAACCGCGGGCTCCTGAATCAAGCATCATGTACACCGGGTTAAAGCCCTGGCGATCGCTGCTTAATTTGTCAAGTACCTTTTTAGTTACCTTGGAGTTAGTGTGTGTCCAGATGTCAATGATCTGATTGTAACGCTCGTTGTTGGTAATGAATCCCATGTTATAGTTATTCAATACTTCATCAACCTGCTCCTGAGCTTCTGCAATGATTGAAAGTTTTTCAGCCGGAGTCTGGATATCACCTAAGTTAAAGGATAGTCCGCCTTTGAATGCTGTCTTAAATCCAATCTCTTTAATTTCATCAAGGAACTTGGCAGTAGCGGCCATACCGGTTTTCTTAACAACCATACCGATAATGTCACGCAACGATTTTTTAGTTAACAGATCATTGATGTAACCAACTTCAAACGGAACAACTGTGTTAAAGATAACACGTCCCACGGTAGTGTCAATGATCTTGGTAACCAACTTATCGCCTTCAAGCGCGTTGTTGATTTTAATTTTTATCATCGCGTGCATGTCAACACTCTTTTCGTTAAGAGCTATGATTACTTCTTCCGCGTTATAGAAAATCTTCCCTTCGCCTTTTACAACGTCGTTCGGTAAATTTCTTTTTGATTTTGTTAAGTAATATAAACCCAACACCATATCCTGTGAAGGAACGGCAACCGGCGCACCGTTAGATGGGTTTAAGATATTGTGAGAAGCAAGCATTAAAATCTGTGCTTCAAGAATTGCGGCATGCCCTAATGGAACGTGTACCGCCATCTGATCACCGTCAAAGTCAGCGTTAAAGGCCGTACAAACCAATGGGTGCAGCTGAATAGCTTTTCCTTCGATCAGTTTTGGCTGGAATGCCTGGATACCTAACCTGTGCAATGTTGGAGCACGGTTTAATAATACAGGATGTCCTTTTAACGCATTCTCTAAAATATCCCAAACAATTGGTTCTTTGCGATCAACAATTTTCTTGGCGGATTTTACTGTTTTTACAATACCACGCTCAATCATCTTACGGATGATAAATGGTTTGAAAAGTTCAGCTGCCATTTCTTTTGGAAGACCGCACTCGTGTAATTTCAATTCAGGTCCTACAACAATTACCGAACGTGCAGAGTAGTCAACACGCTTACCAAGTAAATTCTGACGGAAACGGCCTTGTTTACCTTTTAATGAATCGGATAATGATTTTAAAGCGCGGTTGCTATCGGTTTTAACAGCGTTTGATTTACGTGAGTTATCAAATAAAGAGTCAACCGATTCCTGTAACATACGTTTTTCATTACGTAAGATTACATCCGGAGCTTTAATTTCGATAAGACGCTTTAAACGGTTGTTACGGATAATAACACGACGGTAAAGATCATTTAAATCGGAAGTAGCGAAACGTCCGCCATCCAATGGAACTAAAGGACGAAGTTCTGGTGGAATAACCGGAACAACTTTTACAATCATCCACTCAGGGCGGTTATCAATGTTTTGATTTGCCTGACGGAATGCTTCGATAACCTGTAAACGCTTTAATGCTTCGTTTTTACGTTGCTGCGAAGTTTCGTTGCTTGCCTTGTGACGAAGATCGTACGATAATTCATCAAGGTTTAAGCGTGCTAATAATTCCTGTACAGCTTCAGCTCCCATTTTAGCGATGAACTTGTTTGGATCATTATCATCCAGCATGCCATTCTCTTTTGGAAGTGAATCAACAATATTTAAATATTCTTCTTCAGTTAAAAAATCAAGATACGATGTACCGTTTTCAGCGGCAGCACCTGAATTAATTACTACATAACGCTCGTAGTAAATAATCATATCCAGTTTTTTTGTTGGTAAGCCCAGTAAGTAACCAATTTTATTTGGCAACGAACGGAAATACCAGATGTGAGCAACAGGAACCACTAAGTTAATGTGACCCATGCGTTCACGGCGAACTTTCTTTTCAGTAACTTCAACACCACAACGGTCGCAAACAATACCCTTATAACGGATACGCTTGTATTTACCGCAATGACATTCGTAATCTTTAACCGGGCCAAAAATACGTTCGCAAAACAAACCATCTCTTTCAGGTTTGTAAGTCCGGTAATTAATGGTTTCAGGTTTTAAAACCTCACCACTCGAGCGACGCAGGATTGTTTCCGGTGAAGCCAGGCTGATGGTGATTCTCGAGAAATTTGATTTTTGTTTATTATCTCTTCTTAACGCCATGTTTATTTATTATGGTTTTCGTTTTTAATTTTAATTCCCTCTCTCATTTTTTCATGCTGAGTGTAGTCGAAGCATGCACTGTTAAAGGCTTTAAAAAGTATCTTCTCCTTTCCTTCGACAAGCTCAGGATGACGGAGAAGATACTTTAGCTTAATCCATTGTTATATCTAACGCCAGACCTCTTAACTCATGCAACAATACGTTGAATGATTCAGGGATACCCGGTGTTGGAATGTTTTCTCCTTTAACGATCGACTCGTATGCTTTCGCACGACCCGTAACGTCATCGGATTTAACAGTCAATAATTCCTGTAACACATTGGCTGCGCCGTACGCCTCAAGTGCCCAAACTTCCATCTCACCAAAACGCTGACCACCAAACTGTGCTTTACCACCTAAAGGCTGTTGCGTAATTAATGAATAAGGTCCGATTGAACGTGCGTGCATTTTATCATCTACCATGTGTCCTAATTTTAACATGTAAATGATACCTACAGTTGCCGGCTGATCAAAGCGTTCGCCTGTTCCGCCATCATGAAGATAAGTACGTCCGTATTGCGGTAAGCCCGCTTTCTTGGTGTACTCATCAATCTGGTCAACAGTTGCACCATCGAAAATAGGAGTTGAGAATTTTAACCCTAATTTATCGCCGGCCCATGCCAACACAGTTTCATAGATCTGTCCTAAGTTCATACGTGAAGGTACTCCAAGTGGATTCAACACGATGTCTACAGGTGTTCCATCTTCCAGGAACGGCATATCTTCTTCCTTCACAATACGGGCAACGATACCTTTGTTACCGTGGCGTCCTGCCATTTTATCACCCACTTTTAACTTACGTTTCTGTGCGATGTAAACTTTAGCTAACTGAACGATTCCGGTTGGTAGTTCATCTCCAACAGTGATCTGGAATTTTTCGCGTTTGTATTTTCCTAAGTAATCGTTAAACTGAATCATGAAGTTGTGTAACAAACGTTCCACTTGTTCATTTTTGTCTTTATCAGTTGTCCAGTTACTTGGATTTACTTCAGAGAAATCTACGCGCTCAAGTAATTTTTGAGTGAATTTGGTTCCGCGGGGAATTACTTCTTCACCTAAGATATTTGTAACACCCTGCGAAGTACGGCCATTTACAAGAACGAATAATTTGTCAACTAATTTTAATTTTAAGTTGTAAACATTCTTCTCATGATCGTTATCTAATTTTTCGATCAATGGTTTTTCTTCCGCTTTTTGTTTTTTATCTTTTACTGCGCGTGAGAATAATTTTTTATCAACGATAACACCTTTTAATGATGGCGGCACACGTAAAGAAGCATCTTTCACGTCACCAGCTTTGTCACCAAAGATAGCGCGTAATAATTTTTCTTCCGGTGAAGGATCAGTTTCTCCTTTAGGAGTGATCTTTCCAATTAAAATGTCACCTTCTTTAACATCGGCTCCGATGCGGATGATACCTTTTTCATCAAGGTCTCTTGTAGCATCTTCGCTTACGTTAGGGATATCGGGAGTGAGCTCTTCCATACCGCGTTTTGTATCGCGAACTTCAAGGGTGTACTCATCAATGTGGATGGATGTGAAAATATCTTCGCGAACAATTTTTTCGCTGATTACGATCGCATCTTCAAAGTTGTAACCTTTCCATGGCATGAACGCAACTTTTAAGTTACGGCCCAAAGCCAGCTCGCCTTCCTGCGTGGCATAACCATCGCAAAGAACCTGACCTCTTGAAACTTTGTCGCCTTTCTTAACGATAGGCTTTAAGTTCATACAGGTACTCTGGTTGGTTTTCTGGAACTTGGTTAATTTGTATGACTTTACATCGCCTTCAAACGAAATTAATTTTTCGTCTTCGCTGCGGTTGTAACGGATAGTAATTGTGTTTGCATCAACATACTCAACAATTCCTTCGCCATCAGCGTTAATTAATACGCGGCTGTCTTCAGCAACACGTGCTTCGATACCGGTACCAACTATTGGCGCTTGTGGACGCATTAAGGGAACTGCCTGGCGCTGCATGTTAGATCCCATCAGGGCACGGTTAGCATCATCATGTTCAAGGAACGGGATGAGTGAAGCCGCGATTGATGCGATCTGGTTAGGTGCAACGTCCATTAAGTGGATCTTCTCTGGTTCAAGAACCGGGAAGTCACCTTCGTAACGCGCAGTAACTTTCTTATTCATAAAGTTACCCTTGTCATCCAACACTGCGTTTGTTTGAGCAATGTTTTTCTGATCTTCTTCTTCAGCAGTTAAGTAAGTGATAGGCTTGTTAACATCCACCTTACCGTTAGTAACGGAGCGGAATGGTGTTTCAATGAAACCTAACTTATTAACTTTCGCGTAAACGCAAAGAGAAGAGATTAATCCGATGTTTGGTCCTTCCGGAGTTTCAATCGTACAAAGACGGCCGTAGTGAGTGTAGTGAACGTCACGTACCTCAAAACCTGCGCGCTCGCGACTTAAACCTCCTGGCCCTAGTGCCGATAAACGACGCTTGTGAGTTATTTCAGAAAGTGGATTTGTTTGATCCATGAACTGTGATAACTGGTTGGTTCCAAAGAAAGAGTTAATTACAGAAGATAATGTTTTAGCGTTGATCAGATCGGTTGGTGTGAACACCTCGTTATCACGAACGTTCATACGCTCGCGGATAGTACGTGCCATACGCGCTAAACCAACTCCAAACTGTGAATATAACTGCTCACCTACTGTGCGTACACGACGGTTAGATAAGTGGTCAATATCATCCACATCTGTTTTTGAGTTGATTAACTCGATCAGATATTTAATGATGAGAATCATGTCTTCTTTTGTAAGAACACGGATCTCCATCGGGATGTTTAATCCTAATTTTTTGTTGATACGGTAACGACCAACTTCTCCTAAATCATAACGTTTGTCGGAGAAGAATAATTTGTCGATAACACCGCGCGCTGTTTCTTCATCAGGCGGCTCGGCGTTACGTAACAAGCGGTAAATAAATTCAATTGCTTCTTTTTCAGAGTTGGTTGAATCTTTTTGTAAAGTGTTGTAAATAATTGCGTAATCGGTTGTGTTGATATCCGTTTTGTGAAGGATAATTGATTTCACACCAGCATCAGCAATAAGATCGATATGCGCGTCTTCTAAAATAGTTTCGCGGTCAAGGATCACTTCATTACGCTCGATGGAAACAACTTCTCCGGTATCTTCGTCAACGAAATCTTCCAACCATGTTTTAAGAACACGGGCGGCAAGGCGACGACCAACTTCACGCTTCAAACCTGCTTTACTAACTTTTACTTCATCAGCTAATCCGAAGATCTCGAGAATCTGCTTATCGCTTTCGAAACCAATGGCGCGGAGTAGGGTAGTAACAGGTAATTTTTTCTTACGATCAATGTAGGCGTACATTACGTTATTGATATCGGTAGCGAATTCGATCCAGCTACCTTTAAACGGAATAACGCGTGCACTATATAGTTTGGTACCGTTGGCGTGGCGGCTTTGGCCAAAGAACACACCTGGTGAACGGTGTAATTGAGATACAATTACGCGCTCGGCACCATTAATAATAAACGAACCTTTTGGAGACATGTAAGGAATTGTTCCCAGGTATACATCCTGCATAATGGGTTCAAAATCTTCGTGCTCAGGATCTGTACAATAAAGGTATAATTTTGCCTTTAAAGGAACAGAATAAGTTAAACCGCGTTCGATACACTCATCAATAGCGTAGCGTGGCGGATCTATGTAATAATCTTTGAACTCTAATACAAAGTTGTTACGGGCATCAGAGATGGGGAAATTTTCGGCAAACACTTTGAAA
>JACDDR010000126.1 GCA_013816895.1 Bacteroidota bacterium | reverse complement strand
ACCTTCTGCAATGCCACGGATAATATCTATCTCCCTGTCTGTAACGGTCATCCCATCGCAGCCAAGAGATTTAATAAATGAATTATTGGTTCTAATTTCTGAAGCCGCGGTTAAAAGAGAAACAATTTTACCACAAACAAATTTTTCACCTTTTATGGTTGAATTAATGGCTTCAAGTATTTCAGTTTTATCACAATCTTTTAATAAAAAACTGGTGATGCCGCTATTGAGTACTTTCTGCAAATCGTTCTTGGAAAGCATTTCGGTGATAATCAGCAAACGCGTACGTGGAAAACGTTTTACGATCTCGGCCAGTTCAGATGCTTTTATACCCAGGGAAGCAAAATCGGTAATTAATAAATTAGGTTTTGATAACTGAAGCTGACTCAAAAGAGCCTGCTTCTCCCCGCAAACAGTAGGAACCAGCTCGAAGCCCTTCAGTTCTCCAACCAAAAGCTCAAGCCCTACCCTTGAAAGAAAGTTTTTATCAGCTATGAGTACTTTAACCATTATTTAGAACAATTATAAACAAAAATACAGAATATTTTCAATTAAATTTTAATTTTTTTCCCATCAATTGCTAACTCGCAGTTGTTAAAAATAGTGGACGCTTCTTCAATAAAATTCTCCAGATGCCCATACCGGGCGGAGAAATGTCCCAATAACAATTTTTTAGCATTTGCCTCCAGGGCAATTTGCGCGGCCTGTTTTGCAGTAGAATGAAAGGTTTTTTTAGCCCTTGGCAAATGGTCATCTAAAAACGTGCTTTCATGGTAGAGTAAATCAACCCCTTTTACAAACTCACAAATTGCGGGATTATATATCGTATCGCTGCAATAAGCGTAACTCCGTGGTGGAGCCGGATCAATGGTAACCTCAGCATTTTTTATCAGTATGCCATGTTCGTTTTCAACATCCATACCCTTTTTTAGCTTTAAAATTTCTGAAGTTGAGATCTCGTTTTTATCGAGCTGGTATTTATCAATCTTACGTGGCAGCGGCTTTTCACAAAACAAAAAGCCTGTGCAATAGATCCGGTGCCTTAAGGGGAAACTATATACCTGAACCTTGTCATCTTCAAACAAAAGAGAAAGGCCTTCATTACTGGTAAATTTCCAGTTTACTGTATAGGTGAAGGTTGTTTCCGAAACCTTATTAATGAGGTCCATTAACCCTTTTAACTCCTTCGGACAATAAATGGTGATCTCCTGTCTCCGCCCCAGTAAATGCATGCTGCTCAGTAATCCCGGCAAACCAAAAAAATGATCGCCATGCAAATGCGAAATAAAAATATGATCAATGGCCTGGAACTTTGCCTTGCATTTGCGCAACTGCATCTGGGTTCCTTCTCCGCAATCAATTAAAAAATAGCGCTCAGCTATGTTTAGTAACTGAGCGCTTGGATGTCTTTCTGAAGTGGGACTAGCCGAAGAAGAACCGAGAATTAAAAGTTCAAAGGTTTGACGGGTCATTTAACGCATTGTGTTAATCACCATCCTGCGTGTTTCAGTGTGATTTTTATATTGAATAGTTAATAAATAAATTCCGTTACTCCAGTCCGAACCGTAGAGTTCATAAGAGTTTTCGCCGTAGGTAGTTTTTATTTTATCATCAAAAATTCTTTCTCCCAATAAATTGTAAACCGAAATTTTTGCCGCCGACTCATCCTTTACGGTAAACTTAACCGTTGTTTTTCCGCTAAAAGGGTTAGGCACATTACTCAGGTTTAATGACTTTGAATTTATTTCTTCCTTAATGCCCGCAGCAGCCGTTATAGTTATTATATAATATTTAAGCGTAGTAGGACCAACCAATGCCCCTCCACCAGTTACATTAGGGTTATTAGGGCAAGAAGGAAATGCCGGGGTAAGGTAAGGCTGAACTTTGAATTGGAGCGTATAAGTTCCCGCTGATGTAGGTGTACCCGAAATTACTGAGCAACTGCTAGCATTGCCGGGGTATTTATATGTACCAGATGAATTAGTGACTGTAGGACCAGCCAACAGGTTTAAGCCCGGAGGAAGGTTAAAATTCGTAAAGCCTGTAGGTGTTGATAGTTCTACCCTGTTGAAACAAATGGTTGTATTACCCGTAACCGTATCTTTGGGAACTTTTACTGTAATGTTTTGTCCGTAAGGCATGCCCACTGTACCATTAATAAAATTGGTGGCGCTGTCGGGCCAAATACCTGTTTTGTTTGAAGATACAAAAATGGGATCGAGCGAACAGGAGGTAGGTGCCTGCGCCAATGAAAATAAACTGCTGAAAGAGATAAAAAGCGTAAAAAGTTTTTTCATGGAGGATGTTTTAATTATTGGCTAATATACCCAAGTAAGTTTAAATTCAAAAATACATTCGCTGAATTAAATACTTGCAGAACATTAATGTTTTAAATACTTTTGCGGCACTAAAAAAACAATTATGGCAGGAAATATAACATTTACAATGATAAAGCCGGATGCGGTTGAAGCAAACAACATCGGGCCGATCCTTAATATGATCAATAAAGCCGGATTTAAGATAGTGGCCATGAAATATATGAAACTAAGCGGCGCGCAGGCGGGCCAGTTTTATGCTGTTCACAAAGAGCGTCCTTTTTATGGCGAATTAACCGAATACATGAGTAATGGTCCTATTGTTGCAGCTGTTTTAAGCAAGGATAATGCGGTGGCCGATTACAGAAAACTTATCGGAGCTACCGACCCGAGTAAGGCTGAGGAAGGAACTATCCGTAAAACTTTTGCTAAATCCATTGCGGCTAATGCAGTGCATGGCAGCGACAGCGACGAGAACGCAGAGATTGAAGCGAACTTTTTCTTTTCGCAGCTGGAGCGTTTTTAGATTTCTTTTTTTGATATTTTACCCGCAGTTAGACAGTGGCAGGCTTTTTTCGCCTGCCATTTCTGTGTTAGAGCGGGTTACCCCGATTATGAATGTGTTAGATTTTCCATCTGGGTTGAGATGGTTGGAAAACCTTACAGATTCTTTCATCGTAAACTTTGAATTTTTCAATTGTTTATGAAAAGTTAACCCCAAAGAAGCAAAGTTCCGGGGTTTTTCCATTTTTAATGTTACCAGTAATGTGCTGAAAGTAACCACTTCTAAGAAAACTACCGCTATTTAAAAAAAAGTGATAAATAAGGTTTTGTAATGTGATAAAAATTAAACAATTTTGTTAAAAATATATAATACAAAGTAAACCAAACAATATGATGAAGTTTCTATCTGATAAACTTGTGAAATCTTTAAGCTTGGTGTTTTTTGCAGGCTTAACTGCCGGCATTGATGCCCAAACCTTTAAATGGGCGCCTGCCGGCCCCATATACACCGCAGGCCGTGCGCGTAATATGGTGGTTGATAAAACAGACCCAAGCGGAAATACCTTGTACGTTGGAAGTACCACCAGTGGTATTTTTAAATCAACGGATGCCGGACAAAATTGGGCTCCTTTGAACGACCAGGCTACCATCCGTAACATCAGTTACCTGGCCCAGGCCGCAGATAACACTATTTATGTGGGAACAGGAGAAGGCTTTCTTCGCCCGAGCCAGGCTGCAAAAGCGCAGATTGGCACAGGTTTATATAAATTGGTTGGAAATAACTTGACCCTTTTACCCGGTTCAGTTTCTACCGGTACTGTTATTAACAGGATCGCCTGTCACCCTTCAAACCCTAACTTCATAGCTATAACCACTGATACCGGTGTGGCTATTTCCTTTGACGGTAGTACCTTTACCCCCGTATCTACCGGTACGTTTACCGGAATGGGTCAGGATGTTAAATTTGACGGCAACGGTTATCTTTATTTTTCGATTGGCGCTGTTGCGGGTACAGGCGGTGTAAGCTCTACTGTATGGAAATCAACCACCCCGTTAACCCCGTCCTCTGTATTTGCTGATATAACCCCTACTTCAGCTGCTATCCCTTCGCCCAACTTTGGTCGTATTGAACTGGCGGTTGCGCCAAGCAATCCAAATGTGGTATATGCCTCCTGTGCCAATAAATTCAAGACAAGAAGCTCTGCAACCCTTTCGGGGTTATTTGTAACGTACGACAGCGGAGCAAACTGGGGAACGGTTTTAGTAGGTTCAGCGCAGCTTGATCCTTTAGGAAATGGAGGTACTCTTGCATCAGGAGATTATGCCCACACCATCGTGGTAAACCCTTCAAATTCCAATCAACTGTTTATGGGAGGTTATGTGTTTTACACTTTTACCCGTACTGGCGGAATAAATGCTTCACCTTTTGGCACCTGGGTTCAGGCAGGATCGCCGTATGCTCTTAATTCGCAATATTATCTTCACGAAAACATTCATGATATTAAATTAATAGGCACCAAATACTATTTTGTAACCGATGCCGGTATTTACCGCAGCATTGATATTGGCTCATCCTTCCCTTCCTTCCAGCCTTTTTACAAAGGACTTATTACAGGCCAGTTTAACTCTGTTAGTATCGACAGATTTCCGGGAGCTTCAGGTACAACTACCTCCTCAATCGGAACTTCTATTGTTCCTTACCAAACCTATATTGGTGGAACAGGCGGAAACGGTATGACCTATTTTAATGGTAACTACCCTTTAGTATCAACCGAACTGAGTTATGAAAGCGGAGATATCTTTAATGCAGAATACTCCAAACTTCTTCCAAAGGCAGCGTACTTCTCATCAAGTGCAGGATCTTTATTCAGAACTGCGGATGTTACAACTGGTAATTCAAATCTTACCGACTGGGTAGTTAATACTAAAAAGCAGGATGTTCAAAGCCTTACCAATTCTTCGTATTCCATCTCAGGAACCGCGTTCAAATTATGGGAAAATATCGGTTCCCATCCAGGCACACCTGATTCATTAGTGTTTTATAATGATACAGCCATTACCCGAAGCGCTATCCCTACTTTAACTACTTCTACTTCTTTCTCATTCAATATTGGCCGTCCGCAACCAAACGCTTTAATTGACTATATCACAGTAAGAGCAGGAACGGTTGTTGTAGCGGCCACGCCTTCACAGGTAGCGGTAAATCCTTCGATAGGTCTAAATACCAAGACACTTTCCATTGTAATGAGTCCTACCTATTCACTTCCAACTTCAACGGTGCCTTATTCGGCTCCTATCTCTTCTATAAACGGGTATACAGGAAGTGCATCTTCTTTCTCTGTGATCTTGAACTCTAACAACCTCGATCAGATTTTTGTCACGCTGGCAGGTCCGTTATTTACAGCACAGCCAACCGCGGCACCATCTGTAACCAACGTTATTGATTACATAAGGATAACCGCAACCGTTTATTACAGGTATCCGGCCGGCTCACAGATCAAATTGGTGGATAACAGTATCTCCACCAAATCTTCAACCTATACAATTAACACACCAACTTCTGGGGTTCTTAGCTGGAATTCTACATTAACAGTAGGAAGCAGCACTGTTCCGGTTGTTAACCCCGTTCTGAAACTTGCAACGGGCAGATCTGCACGCCTTGCCATGCCATATGCAAGTGGCGCAGGTGGCGGAGTTTTTGTGTATTCCATCAGGGTTACCAATTCTCCACTCGATCTTAATACACCACTTAGCTTTGTAAATGTGAGCCAGGATAAATGCCGCACGGACGATGCCTTTGGTAATCCAACTACTACTACACTCAACATTGTTGGGAAACCAAGTGTTCTGGAATGGGCGAAATCAGGTAAATACCTGTATTATGCAACTGAAGCTGGAACTGTAAATTGCCTTTACCGTGTTTCTCACCTTAATACACTTGTAGATTCAACGTCAAAAGGTTATGGCGGAAAACTTCATACAAACATATTTACCTACAATACCCAGAGTACACCTAATCCACGTTCGCCTTACAGAACTACCTTATTAGGCCAATTCCCGAACAAAATTACCAGCATCAGCATTCCGGCAAATGATTCAATAGGAATGATGCTTACTTTTGATGATCCTTCACCAACAGGTACTGTTGTTATGGTAAGTACCAACGATATCAGAAAATCCGATGCTGGAAATATTGTTTTCGTTAACAGAACATCGCCTTCGTTAAACACCAGCAAAACATACTGCTCATTGCTTGAAAAATCGGATTCAAAGAAAGCATACATTGGAACCGACAACGGTATTTTCTATAACCCTGATGTTTCTGCCACTGGTACCGGCACCTGGACAAACGTCGATGCAGTTAGCACTAACTCCGTTAACTGGCTCCCGAAAGTTCAGATCTTTGATATCAAGCAGCAAACACTTGATCCATGGAATTGCTATAACTCAGGTCAGATCTATGTAGCAACCAACGGAAGAGGAGTTTGGACCAACAACGATTATTTTGTGCCAATGGTAGTTTCGGTTAACGAAATTCCAAAAGCAACTACCGAAAACAACATTACTTTATTCCCTAACCCAACCAACGGCAATGTAAATGTTTCCTTTACCGGCGTTAATGGCGAAACCGCCAAGATCACTTTATACGATCTTAATGGAAGAACCATTCAAACTACTGATCTTGGAAAAGTGTATTCAGGAGATGTGAATTACACCATTGAAACTACCAATCTTGCCAGCGGTATTTATATTGTAAACGTTACCAGCGATGCAGGTATTAAGCGCGTTGCCAAACTAATTGTTACCAAGTAATACTTAATTTTTTCATTATCAAAAAGCTGCTCTTTACAGAGCGGCTTTTTTTTGATTCACACATATATTTCTCGCTTCCATTTTTCACAGTAGCTTACTTAAGCATAGTGAGGGTCTAACCATAAAATTCTTACCTTCGTTAGCTACGGTTAAACACCGTTCAATCTTTTAAATGAAAACTACCGAAGCCGACTCCTTTTACAATAACCTGGAACAAATGAGTATTACTGAACTGTTAAGTAATATGAACAGGGAAGATAAAACGGTTCCACTTGCCATTGAAAAAGCCATCCCGCAAATTGAACGAGTGGTTGAACAGGTTGTAACAAAAATGCAGGCCGGGGGGCGTCTCTTTTATTTAGGAGCCGGAACAAGCGGACGACTAGGAATTGTGGACGCAAGCGAATGCCCCCCAACCTATGGTATAGAACAAGGAAAAGTGATTGGCATTATTGCCGGCGGCGACGCAGCCATACGAAAAGCGGTTGAGTTTGCAGAAGATGATCTTACGCAGGGCTGGGAAGATTTAAAACAGTATAACATCAATGAAAATGATTTTGTAATCGGAATCGCAGCTTCAGGCTCCACACCTTACGTAGTCGGTGCCCTAGAGACCTGCAATAAAAACAACATCCTAACAGGTTGCATTAGCTGTAATGGCTCCAGCACCGTTGCTAAAGTCGCAAAGTTCCCCATTGAAGTTGTTGTTGGTCCGGAATTTGTGACGGGCTCTACACGCATGAAAAGCGGCACAGCGCAGAAGCTGGTGCTTAACATGATTTCTACCTCTGTAATGATAAAACTTGGCCGCGTAAAAGGCAATAAGATGGTGGATATGCAGCTGAGCAATAACAAGCTGGTTGACCGCGGCACAACAATGCTCATGAAAAATACCGGAATCAGCGATTACGAGGAGGCAAAATCTTTACTTCTGAAACATGGAAGTGTAAGGAAGGCCACGGCGGCTTATCAGGGTTGATTTGAGGTTCTTCAAGATTATTTAAATAATCTGAAGAAAACATTAACCTTTTAATGATGCTTTGGATATCCAGGATCATAACCGGCCTTAAAAACAAAAAAAATCTTTGTCACTTTTGGCGCGCAAAAGTGACCAAAACGCTTTTAAACTTTTGAAGGAGATTTTTTCTTTCGCAAGGTAGAGTAGCGAAAGAAAAACCGGAGCCAGGCAAGCCTTTCTTTCTAAACGCCTAAATATATACTGCCCAGGCTTGCCTGCTCCTATCTCTACAAAAGTTCAAAATAGCTTCAGGTTAAACCCATGAGCCTTATTAATTGGAATTGAAAAAGCATTCGGTGGGTCGGGGAATTCCTTTGAGACCGAAGGGCTAAGAATTGTTACCCTATTAAAAACCTTCACTTTGATCGCTGGAAATTATTTGTAAAACTAAACTGAACACAACCACTAATTAATTCTCAGTTGCTGTCCCGGCTTCAGGTAATAACGTTTTGCAAGGCCATTTAATGCCAGTAATTCTTTGGTAGACAACCCATATTTACCGGCTATCAGCGCCCAGCTCTCTCCCCTGTTAACGGTATGCAGTGAACTGTTGCTCGGAAACGCAGCGAGAAGGTGGTTCGACTTTTTTATAACAACCGTATGATGAATTAATTTGTGATCGGTGAATGAAATAAAGCCCGCAGGATTTAACGGATATCCTTTATAACGCAGTTCAAAATGAAGATGTGAACCGTAACTGTGCCCTGTGTTTCCTCCAAGTCCAATGGTTTGTCCACTCAACACAACATCGCCTTCTTTCACTTTAATTTTTGAAAGATGACCATACACTGTTTCGAGACCATTCGGATGCATCAGGATCACCACATTTCCAAAACCTCCTTGTAATTTTGCAAAACGCACCTTTCCATCAAAGGCAGCCGAAACCTTGTCGCCCTTCTCAAGGTCAATGTCAATTCCCTTGTGCAGCCTTCCTTCCCGAAAGCCGTAATTGGAAGTAATAACTCCTTTGAACGGTGAAAAATAATAACCCAGGAAATTATTTTCAAGCACAAGGTTAAAAGAAGATGGTAAACTGTCGAAGCTTACTGGAGGAAAAAGTATCTTTTCATCACTCTGAGAATAAAAACTTAATTCACTAAGATTAAAGTCCGAAAGTTTTACTGAATCCGAATTGTTGTTTTTAAGGATAGTGGCATAGTAATTCAAAAGTTCAACGTCACCGCGGGTCACCTCCTGTTTTTCAAACACCGAATCGATAAGACGGGTGAGGATGTTTTTAGAAATGAACCTGTAAGTTTTAACAGAATCGTTTTTAGAAAAAGGATCGCCTAAAGAAACTGCTGTAGTCCAGGCAAAAAGCAAAACAAGTATGTAAGTAGCTCTCACTTTAAATGGGGACTACTAAAATACTGTTTTTTAGTTAATTAACAAACCTAAAAGCAGCTATTTAACGAATCCGGTCCGCGCTTTTAATAAGGGCAATATCCTTATTAATAAAGCGGGCGGCAAGGTAAGCCGATAAAATACACACGGCAGAGACAATATAGCCAAACACATTCACATCGCCCTTTTGCGCGGTGCCATTCACATTTATAAAAGGACAAAGAGCCATCATTAAGGGCAGAATAACATAAACAGCCATAATTGCATAACATAACTTCACCTGGACATTCCGTTTTTTATAAGAAAATATGCAAACCAGAGCGAGCATAAGTCCGAGTGCATTTAGGCCAATAGCGGCAAGATGGCCCATTGTTGAGCCCGCGTTGCCATCGTTTAACGGCAGCAAAGATGCCCGGGCAGCCTGCGGTATATTAATGAACTGAACGGGAACGAATAAAAGGCAGATGCTTAAAAAAGCAACCTGCAAGAGGAATAGAGTCTGTTTGCGTTGAATCATACCGCAAAATTAAGAAAGATATTACCAGCCCGAAAGCTTTATCTCAAATTTATCTTCGGCCGGTTGACGGAAGATAATATACTGACCGAGATTAAAAATTAGCGCTGTAGGGTTCTCTGCTTTCAGTAGCTCCCCTGCTGTTATCAAATTATAGATTTTTTTATCCTGCTTTAAAACGGTAAAATTTTCGACTCCTTTTTTAGAGTCACTTTTTTTCAGGAGCCATTGCGAAGTTCCGGTTGCATCTGTTTTAAAGCCCGCTTTCACTACAAAAGGCATGGACTTATAATATATTTTTTCGTATTCAGAAAGACTGTCCACACATAACCTGCCATTCATATCGGCCTTATCAGTTGTAAAATAAAATTTTTCAATCAATGTGTTGGTAGTTACCGCGCCTTTATCCATCAGCAATTTATCTTCAGAAAGCGTAATGGTATTGCTGAGTGTGTTGCAATAGAGATAACAGTAATTATTTCCTTTATAAATATCGGTTTCAAATAAAAAGTTGCCCTCATTGGTTTTTCTTAAGTTTTGCTGACGTAAGAGATAAGCGCTGGGCGTTTTATTTCCTTTTTGCTCCAGCACAGGCACTTTAAATTCATCACGCTTTATAATTTCTGAAGCTGAATCCATTTGCGCAAGGAACACAGTAACGAAGGGTTTTCCGGCAATGTTTATTTTATTGTCCTTTTGGCTGAAATCTGTTTCCAGCAACTTTTGACCAAGGATATAAATCATCCCTGCGACTGTATCCTGGCAAAGAGAGCCAAACGAATAGAAATTTTTATCACCTTTAACCGAAAGCCTGGTACCATGAATTAATAAGCCTTTAACCGGATCGATCTTCAAGATCCATTGTCCGGCTTTTGCTGTTCCTGTAACATTTACATACAACATAACAAATTTGGATGTAACAAGAATGATATGTGCCGAATTAATATTCTTTTTTTCAAACGGAAACTGCCATTTCAATTCATACTCAAAGTTTTTAAGTTCGGATTTGAGTGTGTATTTATTCAGGTAAAATTGTTTGCCCAGGGTATCGGAGTTGGAAACTTTAACGCTGTAAACATCTTTTTTGTGGTAATATATCTCGCTTTCAAAAGCGGAGATGCTGTTCAGCCGGGCAATATCAACGCTTTCGATATTGGCAACGAGTTTAAATTGTTTGTTGAGCCTGATGATCTGAACGAGTTTTTTTTCCTTTCGCTGTAAATAAATGTTCAGAAAGTCGTGAAGCGTATCGGAACTTAGCTGTAAAAAATCGGTGACGTTGTGTTTGCCAAGATCAACTGTGAGACTATCTGAAATTTTTAAGGAGCCATCGCTTTTATACACTTTAAGACTTGTGTTTTTATCGCGA
>JACDDR010000125.1 GCA_013816895.1 Bacteroidota bacterium | reverse complement strand
TTATAAAAGGTCTGAAAAAACAATATTTTAATATCTTTGCCTGCTATATCCCATCTTATGAAATTCAATTATAAGCAATACATTCCGCATGCTGCCGCGGTTATTATTTTCGCCATCATTACCCTTATTTATTTTAAGCCTCTTTTGGGTGGTAAAGAATTAAGACAGGATGATATTGCGCGCCACAAGGGCATGAGCAAGGAAATTGTTGATTACCGTAATATCCACCACAGCGAGCCCCTTTGGACCAACTCCATGTTTGGAGGAATGCCGGCTTACCAGATCTCGACACTTTACCCGGGAAACTGGATTGGCAAGCTGGATAATGCTTTCAAGCTTTTTATTCCATTGCCTGCGGGATATGTTTTTTTGTATTTTTTGGGATTTTTTATTTTGCTGTTATGCCTGGAAGTCACGCCGTGGCTGGCATTGATCGGGGCGCTGGCATACGGACTCAGTTCCTATTTTCTCATTATTCTTGAAGCGGGTCATAATTCGAAAGCCAACGCGCTGGGTTATTTACCGGCACTATTAGGTGGTGTTATATTGCTGTTCAGAGGCAGGCAGTGGCTGGGCCTTGCCGTAACAACTCTTTTTACGGCCATGGAACTTAATGCCAATCACGTTCAGATTTCGTATTACGGTTATATTTTGATCGTATTTGTAATTGCAGGATATTTTATAACCGCATTCAAACAAAAACAAGTTCCTTCATTTTTTAAAACCCTCGCATTTTTTACTATTGCTTCACTCGTGGGCGCCTTACCAAATGCAGCTCTCCTTTTAACCACCAACGAGTATGGCAAATACAGCACGCGTGGAAAATCGGAACTTACCATCAATTACAACTCCATTAAAGCGGCGCGGTCAAATGCAAGGTCGCTGGATGGAAAATCGGCGCAGCCCGTGGCAGAAGCTAGCGGTGTGGACGAAGCCGCCAAAGAAGAACACGCGAAAAATACTACCAGCGGACTGGACAAAGATTACATCACCATGTGGAGTTATGGAATTGGTGAAACTTTTACGTTTTTAATTCCCGATTTTAAAGGTGGTGCTTCGGCAGCCATTGGAAATGCCGATCCAAACTCACTTAAAAAAGTAAATGCAGATTACCGTCAGCAGGTAGCAGGTAGCAACGCGTACTTTGGAGATCAGTCTTTCACCAGTGGTCCGGTTTATATTGGCGCTATTATCATTCTTTTAGCGTTTATCGGAATGTTTGTCATTAAGAGTTCACTCAAATGGCCCATCTTTTTCGGAACAGTGTTAACCATGGCACTTGCCTGGGGAAGCAACTTTATGGCGCTCAGTGATTTTTTTATTGACTATGTACCCGGTTATAATAAGTTCCGCGCCGTTTCAATGCTCATGGTAATTGCGGAGCTCACCATTCCATTATTGGCCATACTCGCGGTAAATGATCTGCTTAAATATAAAAACTGGAATGAAAAAGTACGTGTAAGGATTTTGAAAAAAGATCTTGAGTTAAAAAAGATTGTCCTTATTTCTACTGCGGTTGTTGGCGGTTTTTGCCTGTTGTGTTACCTTGCGCCTGAGCTATTCAATCGTTTCCAGGCAACGGGTGAGGACAGCCAGATGGTGAGAGAATACATGAAGCAGGGCGCGACGGAAGATCAGGCCCGTTCTGAATCAACACAGTTGTTAACGCAGATTGAAGTTGCCCGCAAGGCCATCTTTAAAGCAGATGCATTGCGTTCATTGATTTTTATTTTATTCGGATTAGGTACTTTGTTTTTATTTTTCACCAACAAAATTAAAAAGGAATTATTTCTGGTAGCTCTTGGTTTGTTTATCACGATTGACTTGTGGACGGTTGATACCCGTTACCTCAACGAGAAATCGTTCGTTACAAAAGAACAAAATCTTCAGAACTTAACAGCCAAAACTGCCGCGGACGAAGACATACTGAAAGATCCGGATCCTGATTACCGTGTATTGAATTTAACCACCAATACATTTGCAGATGCCAGTACTTCTTACTATCATAAATCCATTGGCGGATATCATGGTGCAAAACTTAAGAAATATGCCGAGCTGGTGGATTTCCACATTGATGAGGAGATAAAACATTTTTATAAAAACGTGAACAAGGCGGCTTCCAGTGATAGTGCTATGAGCCAGTTACTCGGAAGTTTAAACGTGATAAATATGCTGAACACAAAATACTTTATAATTCCCGCGGGAGGAGAAGAAAGAGCAGTTATTCCATTCAAAAATCCACAGGCTAACGGAAGTGTATGGTTTGTAAAAGCGGTAAAGGCTGTTCAAAATGCCGACAGTGAATTGGTAGGCTTGTATTATATCAACACCAAAGTACAGGCTTTGATGAATCAGAAATTTAAATCGGAATTGGGGCTAAAAGATTCATACAGCGGAGAGGGAAACATAAAACTTACCAATTACCAGGCTAACGACATTACCTATGAAAGTGATATTAAGGAAGAACAGTTCGCGGTATTCTCCGAAATTTATTATCCCAAAGGCTGGAACGCTTATGTTGACGGGCAGTTAAAGCCTTATGCGAATGTTGACTATGTGCTTCGCGGAATGAACATCCCGGCGGGAAAACATAAAATAGAATTTAAATTTGAACCTTCCACTTACAAAACGGGTAATACGCTTGCAATGGTTGGTTCCATACTCGTGTTAATTTTTGTGGGAGCCGGCATTTATTTCCACAGGAAGAATAGTGTTATTGTTAGTTAATTGATATAAGATTTTTGAAATGAGAATTAAGAAATAAAAAACAAACCGTAACTTTAAAATAAGAAAACTATCATTTAAACTTAAAACATAAAACAATGGCAATAGAAATTACAGACGCAAACTTCGAAGAACTCGTATTAAAAAGTGATAAACCTGTGTTGGTTGACTTTTGGGCAGAATGGTGCGGACCTTGCCGCATGGTGGGCCCGGTGGTTGAAGAACTTTCAAAAGAATACGAAGGCAAAGCAGTAATCGGTAAAGTAAATGTAGATCAAAATTCAAACATCAGCATGAATTATGGTATCCGTAACATCCCTACTCTACTCTATTTTAAGAACGGACAGGTTGTAGATAAACAAGTGGGTGTAGTTCCTAAGGCAGCATTAGCGGCTAAGTTAGACGCTCAACTATAAAAACCAAGATTCTATTTTAACGAAAGTCGCCTGCAAAGGCGGCTTTTTTTATTTGTTCCAACTTCTATAAATCATAGCAAGCTTTTGCTGCAAGGCAGACTAACTTTGCTTTATGAGCGACACTACAGACGGATACTTCAAGGGAAGAGGCTCTCAGATAAACACGCACAATAAGTTTGACAAATACACCTACAGCCAGGAATACACCGAGGTGCTTGATGAAGAATTTTTAGTCAACCATAAAACAGAAATAATTTATACGCATCCTAAAACGGTAGTTAATAAAGTGGAAAGTCCGGATGTTGGTGCTGAATATTCCATTAATCCTTATCAGGGATGCGAGCATGGCTGCATTTACTGCTACGCGCGCAATACGCATGAATATTGGGGTTACAGCGCGGGACTGGATTTTGAACAAAAGATAATTGTGAAGCAGGGAGTGGTTGAAATTCTTGAAAAACATTTTAGCAGTAAAAAATGGCAACCTTTGCCCATGATGTTATCGGGTAATACAGATTGTTACCAGCCGATAGAAAAGCAACTCGGCATTACCAGAAAAATTCTTCAAACCTGTCTTAAATACAAACACCCGGTTGGCATCATTACTAAAAACGCGCTGGTGTTACGGGACATGGACGTGTTGCTGGAACTTGCAAAATATAATCTTGTGAATGTAATGGTTTCTATTACCGGAACCGATGAAAGCATCCGGCAAAAACTGGAACCAAGAACCGCAACATACAAGAACCGGTTCAGGGTTTTACAAACATTGTCTGCCGCCGGAATACCATGTGGAGTAATGGTAGCGCCTATTATCCCGGGCATTAATAACCACGAAATTCCTAACGTGATGGAAGCCGCGGCAAATGCGGGCGCCAGAAGTGCAGGTTATACCATAGTGAGACTTAACGGGGCAATAGGCCCTATTTTTAAAGATTGGCTTTTAAAGAATTTTCCGGACAGGGCAGATAAAGTTTGGAATCAGATCTGTGACAGCCATGGCGGTGATGTGAACGACAGCAGGTTTGGCGTAAGAATGCGCGGCGAAGGAAAAATGGCCGAAAGCATTAACCAGCTGTTTAATATTTCAAAAAAACAATTTATGAAAAACGCGAAACGTTTTGAATTTAATTTAGATGCTTTTAACCATAAAGCGGGAGATGCGCAGCTGAGTTTGTTTTAGTGTGAAGAAGATCGCAGATCCTTTAGTCTTATGATTGTTCCGCAGGATTACAAATTCTGTCGGAGCGGGGGGTTTGTTCCGCAGGATTACAAATCCTGCGGAGCTCCATCAACCCTGCTTCTCCACCACCAGTTGCGGCTGTTTAATTTTATCCTCTTTTTTGAGGCCTTCTAAAATTTCAATATTAATGCCGTCTGACAACCCGGTTTTTATATTACGCTTTTCAAATACCTGGTTTGTTGTTTCAACCTCTACAAAAGGTTTTTCATGATCGAATTGTAAAACACTTTCCGGGATTGCCATGGCCTTTTCCTTTCTGGATAAAATAATATCGGCATTGGAACTATAGCCTGCACGTAAAAAAGCGCTGTTCTCTTTACTGATTGAAGCGCGGATCAAAAACTGTATAGCGCCATTCTCAGTAATTCCTTTCGGTGCAATGTATTCTAGCTTTGCTTTGAAACGATCTTTATCAATGGCTCCAATCGTCAACACAATCTCCATGCCAACCTGCACCTTGCCTACCTCGCTTTCGTCCAGCTTGCCTTCAAAGATCATTTCACTCATGTTGGCAACTGAAGCAATGGTAGTGCCTTCGTTAAAGGTGTTGCTTTCGATTACTTGTCCGCCTTCTTTTACCGGCACATCCAGTACCATTCCGGTAATGGTGGATTTAACATAGGTGTTGGAAGAAGAGCCTGATGTTTTGGATGCGCCTTCTTTTATGATCTGCAACTGGTTTTGCGCGGCAGATAATTCCTCTGTAGTAGATTTTAACCTTAATTCAAATACCTGGAACTCCGCCTTTGAAATAACGCTTTGATCGTGTAATGCTTTATTGCGGTCATATTCCAGTTTTGCATTATCATAATTAAGCTGCGCGGTATTGATCCTGTTTTCAGCATTGGCAAGGTTAAGCATGTTAGGAATGATTTTTATTTTTGCGATCACATCTCCCTGCTTCACTTGCTGGCCAGCTACGATGTAAAGCTTCTCAATAATCCCGCTTACCTGCGATTTCATGTTTACTTCGCGGCGAGGGATAACTGAGCCTGTAGCCACGGTTTTTTTAATGATCGTAGTATCAAAAAGACGAACTGTCTTATATACAACAGGTGGCTCATGTGATTTTTGAAACAGGAAATAAAACGTCCAGACCATTCCGCCACCAAAAAGGATTATTAAAATGATGTTTCTTATTTTCTTTGCCATAGTTTATATAATATTAATTTTTTTTTATTCTGATCTTAATGCTTCAACAGGTTTAATTGATACCGCTTTGTTGGCGGGGATCAGCCCCGCGATGGCCCCGCATACAATTAATATGACCAGCGCCTTTATGGCTACTGAAAAATCTACCGTGGGATTTGAAAACATTTCTCCGGACTCTCCAATGAGAGAGTTCAATCCTTCCAGAATAAAAACGCCGGAGACCAAACCAAGATAACCTGCAATGGATGTAAGGAAAACTGCCTCTATTAAAATCTGTCCGATAATTTGCGAAGGTACTGCACCCAAGGCCCTTTTTACGCCAATTTCTTTTGTTCGCTCCTTCACTACAATAAGCATTATATTACTGATGCCGATGACACCGGCAAGCAAAGTTCCCGTTCCAACGATCCAAATAAGGATCTCTATCCCAGTAAACAGGCCTGTGAGCTTATTGAATTCAACGGCCATATTCCAGTGTCCCACTGCCTTCTGATCATCAGGAGAAATTTTATGATGTTCTTTTAAAATAGATATAACTTTTGCTTCTGATACTTCAGCCGGAACATCATCGCGTGATTTAATCGCGAACCAGCCAACCACATCACCGTAGTGAAAAGCATTTTGAAACGTGGTGAACGGGATGTTGATACGCATGGCCTCTTCTCTCCCATCTCCCCCGCTGGAAGTGGGTTGTGTAAGACCTACGATCTTAAAATAAACACCGTTAATTCTCAGATATTCCCCAATAGGATTCTCATTTTTCTTAAATAACAATTCACGAACGCGGGAACCCATTACACAAACCTTTCGTTTTTCTTTCATGTCCAGCTCATTAATGAACCGGCCCTGCGTAATTTTAATGGAGGATATTTTTATAGTGTTCGGATAATTGGCCTGGATCTGCGCAGCGCCTGTCTTCAACCCGCGCATAACATTGTTGGTGCCTTCATGTCCCTCTAATTGGTTCATCGGCGAGATCACATCCAGTTCGCTGAGCTGTTTCAGGGCTTCAACATCGGCCATGTTAAAGTTATAATTTCTGCCCGGCTTCATACCCTGGTAACCTTTGGTAGTTGGCTGCGCCCAAACGAAGAAGCTGTTCGTGGCAGTTCCCCCAAAATCTTTTAATACACCATGGCGCAAACCGTTACCTGCCCCCAGCATGATCACCAGCATAAATATTCCCCAGAAAACACCGAGCATGGTAAGAAAGGTCCGCAGCTTATTCTTACGAATAGTTGCAAATATTTCCTGCCAGCTATCTCTTTCAAAAATCATTAGTCTTCTCTCAATGCCGTTATTGGTTGAACCTTTGCCGCGCGCATAGCGGGAATTAAGCCTGCAAGCGCTCCTGAAATGATAATTAAAACAACCGATGAAATGGCTATGTTAATATCAACCTCGGGGTTTTTAAAAAAATCTCCTTCGAGGCCCGCTGCTTTAATAATCTCAACGACTCCAATTCCAGCCATCAAACCCACATAGCCGGCAATGAATGTTATAAATACTGATTCCTGGATAATGAGTGAAACTATTGAAAAGGGTGTGGCGCCAAGGGCTTTGCGAACACCTATTTCGCGGGTACGTTCTTTTACAATGATCATCATAATATTACTTACTCCTACAATTCCCGCAATGAGCGTCAAAATGCCAATGACGTAGATAAAGATCTTTATCCCATCGAGCATTCCCATTACGCGACGGTATTCCATATTGTTATTATACACGCCCACGGCATTCAAATCTTTTGGATCGAAATGATATTTTTTTGCAAGTGTGTTACGAATGTTATTAGCCATCACTTCACTTTCTTCTATCGTTGCGTTACCAGTTGTAGCCCATACCAGACGAATATTGTCCTTACCATTGGTAATGCGTTGGGAAGTAAGCAAGGGGATATAGATCCTGTCGTTATCTCCTTTTCCATTGTCGTTGAAGACGCCCACCACTTTATATTTTGTTCCGCCAACATCAATAAATTTATTGATACAGGATTCCTCCTTAAAGAGTAATTTTTTTACCGGCAGGCCAATTGCACATACTTTCCGGAATTCGGTAAAATCAATTTCATTTATAAATCTTCCTTCCACTATTCTCGCACGTTCCAGTACAGAGTGGTCGGGCGCGCAGGGACGAACTAAAAAACCCGCATGTTCATTTTTATAGGAAAGGATTTTGCTGCCATCCTCTGAAACGGCTGACGCATGGTCTACGCCCGCGATTTTATTTTTGATGTGATAATAATCTGTATTGGTCATCTGAATTTTTCTGCCCGGCTTGTAACCCGCATAACTCATGCTTGTTACACCGCCTTCTGTCCAGATGCTGTTGGCGGCATCGTTACCAAACTGCGCCTGCGCTCCGTTACGAAGTCCACGCCCCGCGGCAAGCAATACAATCAGAATAAAAATACCCCAGGCCACACTAAATGCCGTGAGAATGGTGCGAAGTTTGTTCTTCTTAATTGTACCAAATATTTCCTGCCATTTATCGAGATCAAACATATTATACTATTAACCCGTCTTTTAAACGTATGGTTCTGTCTGTCATTGCAGCAATATCGTTTTCATGGGTTACCACTACTATTGTTTTGCCCTGCTTATTAATGTCCTTGAAAATATTCATTACTTCCAGCGAAGTTTGGGAATCAAGCGCACCCGTCGGCTCATCCGCAAAAATCACTTTTGGATTTGCTATTAAAGCGCGTGCAATGGCCACACGTTGTTTTTGTCCACCACTCATTTCAGAAGGAAGATGGTTGGCCCAGTCGCGCAGTCCCATTTTATCCAGATACTCCAGGGCTTTTAAATTTCTTTCTTTACGTGACACTTTCTGGTAATATAAAGGCAGTGCCACATTTTCCACCGCATTTTTGAAGGACAACAAATTAAAGGATTGAAAAACGAAACCAATAAATTTATTTCGCAGCTGCGCGGCTTTTTTTTGTGAAAGATCCTTCACCATGGTGTCATGAAGCCGGTAGGTACCTGAGTCATAATTGTCAAGAATTCCCAGGATGTTCAGAAGGGTGGATTTACCAGATCCCGACGAACCCATGATGGATACAAACTCACCTTCCTTGATATGCATGTCAATTCCTTTCAGCACTTCAAAAGAAGCATCGGCTAACTGATATGATTTTCTAATTTGTTTGAGTTCAATCACGACTTAAAAATAAATATTATAAACGGATTTAAACTTTCTTTTATCCTTAAAAACTCCCGTCTTTGGAGGGATATATGCGTTTTAACCTTTATTCAGTCAATAAAAAAATAAAGGAATGCTAACGCCTTTTTAGTTCTGTGTTTTTAAGAGCACAAAGGCTGCCCAGTAATAAGGGTGTGGATACTTTTCTTTCACAGTTGTACGGGCCAACTTAAACGCTTTTTCAACATCCTGCGAAGCCGCATAACTTTTATAAAATTCTGTCATAAGGGTTTTGGTAGCATCATCATCCACGGGCCAAAGACTCATGATGATGTTTTTAGTTCCAGCGATTGCAAGTGAGCGCTGCAGGCCAGCAACACCCTGACTGCCCATTTCGTCGCCCAACCCTGTTTGGCACGCCGACAGCACGACAAGATCTGTATTTGTAAGGTTTAATAGAGAGGCTTCATAAGCAGTAACAATTCCATCGTTTTCAGAATTGGTATTGGTACTGTCAATAGTAGAAGGACCAGCACCTGCAAGAATTATTCCTGACCGCAGAAGACTGTTGTTTTTAAAAGAAGAACTTTCAAAACCTAAAAATGTTTTATCCTTGGTTTCGATATCTTTTAGGTAAAATCCATGCGTAGCAATGTGCAGTACCCGTGGTGAATTCACTTTACGAAGGTTTTCTTCGCTGGCAAATTCATTCATGTATACAATTGGCTTCCAGTTTCCTGTTTTCAGCTCTTTATTAATTTCCTCCACCTCGGTTTTTGTGCCTGGTAACTTGGCAAGATTGGTGAGCCCGAATCGTTTTGCCACAATCTGATTAGCTCCCGGGTTCCCAGCATCCTTGTGCTTTTTAAAATCATAGTCGTAATCAGGATAACCAAAAAGCACAGCGGTTAAATTGCTTTCCGCTGATTTTGAAGGAACTTTAATAAGTGAACCGAGATTAGCCACCTGGAATATTTCGAGTTCATCAACAAGAAATTTCTTTGTCATCGGATTAAGCAAACCCATTAAGTTTACTTTTTGAAACACACCGTCGGGAGAAATGTAAGCTTTGCTGATGCCTTTCAAGGACTGTTCAAATAATTTAAAATATACCGAGTAACTAAGACTGTCTGTTTGCTGATTGTCTATCGCTGTTGAGTACTTTGTGAATGCTTCCCCGTCCATCTTATCTCCTTCTTTAAGGAGTACCAGTTGCGGCTCAGAATTTGTTTTTGTAATTACTATTGCGCCGTATTTAACTTCCCCTACAGAGTCATTAATCCATTCATTGGTTTTAAAAATTTCGATGGCAGCTTCTTTATCCTTTAAAGCACTCTTAATACTTTCAAACGTTACCTCAGGGCCTTTGCCAAAACCAATCAGTTTTGTTTTTAATGCTGTTTCAAGATCGGAGGCTTTTTTTGCAAGGTCATTATTTTCGAACGCTGGCTGTGCCGATTTAAAATTATTAATGAGTTCATTTTTTACAAGCGCCCAATTCTTATAAAGATCTATTAATTGTTTATCCCCGGAGTTAAACACTTCACGGCTAACACGGGCTGACTTGCTCGTAAGCAGTGACTTCAGCAGCAATTGATACCGCAGAGCACGCCTTACGGGCTCGGAAAAATCTTTACCGGGTTTAGCGATCTTGTAGTTGATCAGGTACAAATTAAAACTTTGAAAGACCGGTTCTATAAACTGAAAATAACTTAACTGGTTATCTTCACTCATCGCATCAAAATAACTGTTCAGCTGCTGTGAGTAATAATCCAGGCTTTCATAATAATAAGGAGCGGCCTCCTCAAATTTAGAAGTTATGCAGTAAAGCTCGCCAAGCGCAAAAAGAGTACGGGCATACAGTTCATGTTTTTTACCAAGATTGCGTTGTACCAATTGGAGCGCCTCCTTTAAATTAATTTCCGCTTTCTGAAACTGGCCCGTTTTGCGGTATAAGCCACAAGTGGAAATAAGATAGGATGCGTAGCGGTAATGGTCCTTCCCTACTGAGCGCTCGATGATCTGCAACGCTTTCGTTTTACACTCTTCCGCTTTTTTATAATCGTTGAAGTGAAGGTAACATAGCGATAAATTGTTCAGGCTATTGCCGTATGCCTGATGCCATTCACCAACCACGGACTTGTATATTTCATTTGCCTCCAGATTTTTTTCCAGGGCTTCCTTATAATAACCTGCATCAAAATAAACGTTGGCAAGGTTAGAAAGCGCATTGGCATAATTAGTGGTTTGCGTTCCGGTTTTTTCTTTCCGAAGATGGAGAGAGGTCAAAAGAAGTTCCGAGGCCTCACCCAGGCGCCCTAACTCTCGGTAAAGATCTGCCTTGTTGCTTAAAGTGGTGCAATAGGCTTCTGTCTTATTTTCACCTAGGTCTTTATATATAGCAAG
>JACDDR010000124.1 GCA_013816895.1 Bacteroidota bacterium | reverse complement strand
CGGCAAAATACAATACCAAAAATTTCAGGGTAGTAATCAGCCACACGTTTTAAAGCCTGATACCTGTCGCGCGATTGCACGAGGTAGTAAATGTGCTCAAGATTATCAGCGCCTTCATTTTTTTTGCCGGTGCTTAATTCTGTAGGGTTGCTCATGTAAGTGCGGGCAATGCGTTCAACTTCTTTCGGCATTGTTGCACTAAACAACCAGGTATTTTTTTCCTTTGGAGTTTCTTTTAAAATAATATCCAGATCATCTTTAAAGCCCATGTTCAGCATTTCATCAGCCTCATCAAGAATAACGATCTTAACTGTGCTTAGGCTGATGGCACGACGCTCGATCATGTCTATCAAACGGCCCGGGGTAGCTACTACCACCTGAACACCACGCTTAATATCTTTTATCTGGCCATCAATGCGCGCTCCGCCATAAATAGCAGTCACACCAAAGCCTTTAATAAACTTACCGTAATTTTTAATATCGTTGGTAATCTGTACACATAACTCACGTGTTGGCGCAAGTATCAAAGCCTGTACAGTTCTGTTCTCACAATCGATCATATTCAGCATTGGTAAACCAAATGCCGCGGTCTTACCTGTTCCTGTTTGCGCGAGGGCTACGAGGTCGGTTTTTTTGCCGGATAATAATGGAATTGTTTGTTGTTGGATTGGGGTTGCCGAGGTAAACCCGAGTTCGGACACAGCTTTTAATAGGTCGCTGTTAAGACCTAATTCTTCAAAAGTCATTTTTTAAATTTTAAGTTAATACTCCGCCCGAACGACGTTCAGGTCGGGCGGGCATTAAAGCTGAAAACCTTGCTTTAATGCTACATGCCGACAAAAATTGGCGAGGTTTTTTTACTTTCAGGTGCAAATATACAAAAATTTCTGTCATTCTTGGGTTTTAAACATTTTATTAACATATCAGGTTTATTATTTTCCTATTTTTGCAACGATCTATGCAAAATCATTACGCGATTATAATGGCCGGAGGGGCTGGTACGAGGTTCTGGCCAATGAGCACCGCTAAACATCCCAAACAGTTTTTAGATATTCTGGGAACCGGCCGCACTTTACTTCAGCAAACCTACGACAGGCTTTTAAAAGTTTGTCCGAATGAAAACATCTACATTGTTACAAGCGCTGCATATTCCAAGTTAGTAGAAAAACAACTTCCCGAACTTCCTCTTGCAAACATTTTATGTGAGCCCGGAAGGAAAAACACAGCGCCCTGCGTGGCATATGCGTCGTATAAAATTCATAAGCTTAACCCAAAAGCTATTACCGTAGTAGCGCCCAGCGATCACCTAATTAAAAAGGAAGACATATTTGTAAAAGCAATAGAGTCGTGCTTTGCAAAGGCTGCGGCCGAAGACTGTCTGATTACCCTTGGTATCAAGCCCACCAGGCCGGATACCGGTTACGGGTACGTGCAGTTTATTGATAAAAAAGATAATGACGAAAAAGATAAACGCATTTACAAAGTAAAAACATTTACCGAAAAGCCAGACCTCGACATGGCGCGTTTCTTTATGGAAAGCGGAGATTTTTTATGGAACTCCGGGATCTTTATCTGGAGCACCGCAAGTATCCTCAGTGCAATGGAACAGCACGACCCGGAGTTGGCCAACGTGTTTAAAGAAGGATGGGATGCTTACAACACTACCCGCGAGCAGGAGTTTGTAAACAATGCTTATAATGTATGCAAGAATATTTCCATCGATTATAGTGTAATGGAGAAAGCAGAAAATGTATTTGTGAGATCAAGCATAATTGGATGGAGCGATCTTGGAACCTTTGGAAGCTTGTACACGCATCTTAAAAAAGATAAATTCAGAAACGCTACCATCGGAAAAAATGTAATGCTGTATGATTCCAAAAATTGCATCGTACAGGTGCCAAATGATAAATTGATCGTGCTGCAGGGACTCGATGATTACATTGTTGTGGAAAGCGAAGGCGTTCTGATGATCTGTAAAAAACAGGATGAACAGATGATAAGAAACTTTGTGAACGATGTAAAGGTGAACAAAGGCGAGAAATTCGTGTAATAAATAAGGTTTAACATCCGTTAACAGCGCTCACCGGATTTATGGCACGGCGCTTGCAAAATCGAACTCACAACAAACATATTAAACAATCACCCATGAAAAAATCTACTTTATTATTAGCCTTCCTGTTAACGGGTTTATTAAGTATTGCCCAAAGCACCTATAACGTCGTTATTTTTTCTGAAGATGGAGAACCTTTCTTTGCTTTTGTAAATGGCATCCGCCAGAACGATAAACCCGAAACAAACATTAAAGTAACCGGTCTTACAGCAGAAGCACTCAGCATGCGCATTCAATTTGAAAACAAAGCGCTGCCTGTATTAAAACAAAACATGATGCCTGAAACAGGATATGAGCATACAATTAATATTAAACGCAATGTGAAGAAGGTAATGAAGCTTCAGTATTTTGGTAAAGTGCCGATTGATCAGGCGCCCCGCAGCACTGCTTCCACTGTGCAATACCATACCGCTGAAAACCCTGTTCAGGCGAATGAAACCGAAGGAATAACTCAGAATAATTTATCTACTACCTCCTCCACAACAACCACTTCTAGCTATCAGATGAATAATGCGCTTAATATCTCTACGCCAAATAACACTGTGACCCCTATTGCCCCAAAGAATGTGTATGAGGGGAATAACAATAACATTACTCCAAACGGATCGGTTGGTATTAGCGTAAATGGCGCTGGAATGAATATGAATGCAACCGGTTTAGAACCCAATCAAACAGCGGCTACTTCCAATACCACCATTACATCTTCATCAACTGTTACGTCATCCTCTTCTTCTTCCACCCAGCCGCGCCCTAAAAATCCAAACGTTGCAACTACAACCAATGTTCAGCCAGTGAACACAGGATGCGGAACTCCAATGAATGACGCTGCGTATGAAAAAATGAAAACGTCGGTAGACGAAACATCATTTCAGGATTCAAAAATGAGTGTGGCAAAAGTGGCTGTTAAAAATAACTGCCTTTCTGTTGAACAGATAAAAGGGATCTGCTCATTGTTGGGAACCGACGATCATAAATTAATGTATGCAAAATACGCGTACGATCACTGCACCGATAAAGCCAACTACTATCAGGTAAGCGGAGTGTTTTCGTTTAGCCGCACCACACAGGATCTGAATAAATTCCTGGAGAAAAAATAAGAAAAATCTATGAAGCCGCGGTTTTATCTGAATGGTAAAAACGCGTTTTTGCTTTAAAAACGCCTATAATTTTGCCGTTCCAAATAATATCACTAATATTGTAATGGATTCCAGACAAACGCATTTTCTTGCGCTTTTCCAATCAACCAAAATTAAAAATCATTTAAATACTACCTGTAACAATTTTATTCATCTATGTTCGAAGTAATGGACCTAAGCGGGCGCGCACTGCCTGAACTTAAAGATATAGCAAAAGCTTTTTCAATTGATTCAAAAGGATTAGCCAAAGCCGAACTTGTTTTAAAAATTGTTGACGAACAAATTGCAAACCCTGAGCTGGCGATAACAGTTTCAGAAAATTTTTCAAAAAGAGATCACAAACATATGGCAAAAGAAAAAGATCCAAAGGACCAGAAAGAAAAACGTCCGCGTAAAGTTAAGCTTGATCCAATGGCAGAACATCACGTGACTGAATCGGTAAATTCAACTACCGAGGAAGAACACATTGTTCAGCCTGTTCAGGAAACAACACAGGAAACAAAAACCGAAACAAGCAGCAACGATCAGCCTGTTCGCGAAGATAATTCGGAAGTGGTTGAAAGTAGTGAAACGCATCAGGAGCCTGAAACTTCACATCATGCCGAAGTAGAGCACAATACCAACAACCCGGTTAAAAAACCGGAGAAGGTATATTATAACTTTGATAATATCGTTTTTGCAGCGGGTGTATTAGAGATCATGCCCGATGGTTATGGTTTTTTAAGAAGCTCCGATTACAATTATTTAAATTCACCAGATGACGTTTACGTATCTCAATCACAAATTAAATTATTTGGATTAAGATCAGGTGACGTTGTAAAAGGTGGTGTTCGCCCTCCGAAAGAAGGAGAGAAATATTTTCCGTTAATTAAGGTGGATCAGATCAATGGTCGCGATCCGGGATTTGTGCGTGATCGCGTAATGTTTGAATACCTGACACCTTTATTCCCATACGAAAAAATAAAATTAACAGGTCACCCGCAGGAAAACATGAGTACCCGCGTAATGGATCTGTTCTCACCCATTGGTAAAGGTCAGCGCGGACTTATTGTAGCGCAGCCAAAAACCGGTAAAACTGTTTTATTAAAGGATGTTGCAAATGCCATTGCATACAACCATCCTGAAATTTATCTGATCATTTTATTAATTGATGAACGTCCGGAAGAGGTTACTGATATGGCCCGCAGCGTAAAGGCGGAAGTTGTGTCGAGTACCTTTGATGAGCCTGCTGAAAAGCATGTTAAGATCGCCAACATTGTTTTGGAAAAAGCAAAACGTATGGTGGAATGCGGACATGATGTTGTTATTTTACTAGACAGTATCACACGTTTAGCGCGTGCATACAATACAGTATCTCCTGCGAGTGGTAAAGTATTAACAGGTGGTGTGGATGCAAACGCGTTACACAAACCAAAACGGTTCTTTGGTGCTGCGCGTAAAGTGGAGAATGGCGGATCATTAACCATTCTTGCAACGGCGTTAACAGATACGGGTTCTAAAATGGACGAGGTTATTTTTGAAGAATTTAAAGGAACCGGTAATATGGAATTGCAGTTAGATCGTAAATTATCTAACCGTCGTATTTACCCCGCTATTGATTTACTTGCTTCATCAACACGTCGCGATGATCTATTGATTGATAAAGAATCGTTATCGCGCCTTTGGGTATTGCGGAAACATCTTGGTGATATGAACCCGCAGGAAGCAATGGAGTTTTTACTTGAGCGTTTACGCAGGTCGCAAACCAACGAAGAGTTTCTTATCAGCATGAACGGCTAAGATGAACAAACGCGCGCTATTGATCGGTTTGCTTTATTGTGTCACCGTAATTATTTTCAAACTGATTATTTTACTGGGCGGATATACACTAACACGGTTTGGATTTTATTATTCGAACATTGTTGGAATTTTCATGATCATTCCCTTTCTCATTATCGCTATCCAACAAGTTCGCGACAAAGATTTTGGAGGAATCATCAGTGGTAAAGACGCGGTGCGGATAGCCTTAACCGTACTTGCGGTAGCGGCTGTAATTTTAAGCGCTTATAACTACATTGAATTTAACTGGAAGTTTAAGGAAATTGCAATACAATATTATAACAGCCCGGAGTATCTTCAGATCTTAAAAGACTGGCAGGTAAAACAGCCGGAAAGAATCAAAATAGATAATTTCAATAAAATTATTGATGAGCAGATTGGCGCTTTATCAGCAAGCAAGGCCATGACGGGTAAATTATTTCCGTTAATACTGATTGGTTTAAGCGGTGCTTTTATCAGCGCTATGATCATGAAGCGCGGGCCAAGGCCGGGTTTGAATTAAACCTTTCATCTTATTAAAGTAAGGTTTCCTTTTTTCTTTTGAAGTTCGCCAGCTTTATCGGTATAATGTAATACATAAAAGTAAACACCATCACTGCATCCGAGTCCGCTTGTTGTTCGCCCATCCCACCTGGCAACTCTTATTTTGGTGTTTTCTGTATTTAAAACCGAATCATCAATGTTGTAAATGAGGGTGCCCCAACGGTTGTACACGGCTACTGTTTTTAATTTGAAGTCATTGGGCAATATAATTTTCCATTCATCATTTACGTTATCATTATTAGGAGTAAAAATATCAGGTATTATCACTTCGCAGGTTTCAACATGGACTGTAACTGTATCGCTGGTATTAAAAGAACATTCGGTTTTATTTAAAGTATAAGTAGTAGTTGTAAATGGATTTGCTAAAGGTTGCGGACAATTGAAGCAGTTTAAACCCATAGTTGGTTGCCATACATAGCTTGTGAAAGCGGTAGTATCATTAACGCCGAGTTTTATTGTATCATTTTGACAGATGTTTTTATACGTGCCTGCATTGGCTGTTAGGGTTGGAGTGTAAATTTGAATGTACACACTGTCTTTTGTTGTGGCACTGCATTGCTGTTTCGTTAAATAATATTTTTTCGGTGAAGTTATGATGAGCACCGGATTAGGACAATTAGTGCAGCTTAGACCCGTTGTAGGTTGCCATTGATATGTTGCGTCAAATGTGCTGTCCGTTCCTAAAGTAAAAGTTGTGTTGGCGCATGTTGTTATTGTTTTTGTTGGATATGCTTTGGCCGGGTTTATTTCAACTACGGATATATCGTCAATATAATAATATGCTATGTTAGCTGCTAAAGTTGGACTTAATAAAGGTTTAATTTGAGACAAGTTTGTATTGTTATCATTCCTGAAATTGCCTATCGTAATAAAGTTCTCGTTGCCAGAAGCATTGTATACACCCCCCAATTTAATCCAATTTAAAGTGTCTTGTATGATTTGGGGGTTTTCAATGCTTGGCGTTAAATAGAGATCATTCGGCGGAAACGGCTGCGTGTTTTGTAAAATGTTTGACGTAAAACAAACGCCTAAATTACTTATAGCCCATCTACTTACTTCTGCCAAACTAACGTAATAACTTATACAATATGACTTTCCGCTTTTTAATGGGATAACAAGCTGTTGTTCTAAATACTCTCTAACGGTAAAATTATTTGAATAAACGTAAAGGCCCATGTAGTTGGACCCTGTCTTAGGAGATTGCCAACCATAGTTGTTTGTTGGAATAGTAATACTTGAATTAGTTGTGCAGCTGTTAAAAAAATCAACGGTGCTGTTTGGAGTTGGTTTGATAGTCCAAAAATTAGCATAGTAATATTCTCCGAGGTTGTTTGGACAAGTGGTAAAATTCTCAAAAGAGTCGTTATCAATTAAATTGTTATTAACCTGCCCGTAAAGTGCAGTACAGAACAAAAAAACATAAAGCCTAACCATTTTCATGGCCTTGCTTTGTGCGTTAAACATAAACGTATCTTTAAATAAGCTCATCGATAAGATTACTTAGCAACAAGCAGTTTCTTAACTGTTTTTTCTCCTTTTGCATTAACTAAAGTTACAAAAATAAACCGTGCTTAATAGATCGGGGTTTAATGCCGAATTTATTTACAATTTAAGGATTTACAATTGACGATTGCATTTTATACAGCAATTGTAAATCGTCAATTGACAAATTGTAAATATAGAACACGGTGATCCGCTGAGTTATTTATTCATCACATCATTCTGAATCTTGATGCTTTCATCGTGCAACAACTGACAAAGACGTTCTATATGAAGTCTTGAAATACCAAGCTTTTCAGCCCATTGCGCTCTTGTACGCAAAATTTCCTGCCAGCGTTCAAGTTGAAAAATGGTAATGTTATGTTCCTTTTTATAAGTGCCTATCTGTTCAATAGCCTGAGAGCGTTTTTTGATCACATTAATGAGCTCATCATCAATCTCGTCAATCATGTTCCGCAGTTCATGAAGTTTATCAAGCACAAATGCATCGCCCGTTTTTTTCTGACGGATAATTAATCCAGATAATAATTTATCCAGTTCTTTTGGCGTAAGCTGCTGTTCGGCATCGCTCAGCGCTATGGAAGGGTTGTAATGCGATTCAATCATGAGTCCGTTCATTCCAAGATCCAGCGCCTTTTGCGCGACAAAGGGAATCAGTTCTTTTTTTCCGGAGATATGACTTGGGTCGCAAATAATAGGAAGATCAGGAAACTGTGTTCTTAGTTCAATTGGAATTTGCCACATGGGTTTGTTCCTGTATTTTGTTTTTCCGTAATAGTGAAAGCCGCGGTGGATGGCAGCAATTTTAGTGATGCCGCTGTTGTAAATACGTTCTATCCCGCCAATCCATAATTGCAAATCAGCGTGAATTGGATTTTTTACCATTACAGGAACATCCACACCTTTCAGCACATCGGCAATTTCCTGTACACTGAATGGATTCACCGTAGTGCGGGCACCGATCCACAATACATCGATTCCGTATTTTAATGCCAGTTCAGTATGATGGGCATTTGCAACTTCAATAGTAATTTGAAAGCCGCACTCTTTTTTAACTTCTGCAAGCCACTTGAGCGCTTCTTCTCCTCTGCCTTCAAAGGCATTCGGACGGGTCCTGGGTTTCCATACGCCCGCTCTGAACAGGGCAACTCTTCCTAATTCCTGCAATTGTTTGGCAGTGGTGAGCAGTTGCTCGGGACTCTCGGCCCCGCACGGACCAGAAATAACGAGTGGCTCATTTTTTGTTGGTAGCCAGGAAGAAAGGGCAGCGAATTGCATAAGTGGTTTTGAGTCTGAAAATTACCGCTTTTATGGTATTTAAAAAACTAAATAACAGTTATAAATTTGAATATGGACCAGCAAGCACCTAAAAAAGTACATTTCTTCGAAAACAACTGCCCAATGAGTGTTTTCGCCGACTGCTGCAAGAAGAAAAAAGATTGCTGCAAGAATTTCAAAAAAGGCGATCGGTGTAAAAAATGTCCGGGCAGGAAGTAAGAGAATTACAACCGTATCCCTATTACAAGAATATCGTCTACCTGTTCCGCGCCTTGTTTCCAGTTCTCAATAAATTCTTCGAGATATGCTTTTTGTTCAGCCATACTTTTGGCGCAATTGTTTTTTAAAATTTCCTTAAACTTTTTTGTAAGTAATTTTTTACCACTGCTTTTGCTAAACTGATCGGCGTAACCATCCGTAAAAATGTAAAACGTATCGCCTTTCTTATATTTTATTTTATGTTCTTCAAAGGGATAACTATCATCGGTTGAACCACCGATGGATTTTTTTTGTCCCTTTACTTCTTCAACAGTTGTACTTCCTTTACGTATAATCCATAGTGGACGATTAGCTCCTGAAAAATGGATCACATTCCTTTTGATATCAACAGAACAAAGTGCAATGTCCATTCCGTCTCTTGCGAGTTCTCCCTCTTCAGTTTGCTTAAGTGCGCTTTTAATTCCTTTATTCAAAAGCGCTAATATTTCTGAGGGATCATTGCTTTTAGAAACGGCTTCGGTTAACTTAGCAGCACCTACCATACTCATTAGCGCGCCGGGAACACCATGTCCGGTGCAGTCTGCCGCCGCAATAAAAATATGATCATGCCCTTTGTGAAAAAAATAAAAGTCACCGCTTACAATATCCTTTGGTTTAAATAAAATAAAAGATTGAGGAAATGCGGCGGTGATATCTTTCATATGCGGCAACGTTGAACGTTGAATGCGCCGGGCATAATTAATACTGTCGGTAATATCCTTGTTCTTATCCTGGATTATTTTTTCCGCAATCTTTCTTTCTGTCACATCCATGTCGATAATAATGAGATTGACTATTTCATTGTTATCATCAAAAATGGGGGAGATGGTTGAGATGGCCCAGGCCTCATAATCTACATTATGATTTTTTGATTCGTAGGAAAAAGGAATTTTTTCGGTTTTCACCCTTTCCAATATCTTCGATATATCCGGATTGTTACTTACGTTAACAATATTGGTGCTGCCCATTTTTTCAACAAGATCGGTAAGTTTCAGGTTGTTTAATATTTCAAATCGTCTGCTTAACCATTCAATGTTGCCGTCTTTATCAAGTATCAATATTACGTTATCTGCTTTTTCTGCAACAAGAGATAATCGCTTCAGCTGAGCACGCTGTGTTTCTATTATTTTTTGGGAATGAAAATATTCGGTTACATTCTGTCCCACACCTATGAGTGTGTCATCGGGGCCCAGAGCGTCCTGCCACTGGATCCAATATTCATTACCGTTTTTGTCAAGTATACTTTTTGTATACGGTGTTCTGTTAAGCGGAATGGTTCCGGCAATAATTTTTTTAATCCCTTCTATTTCCTGGCGCTGGGTTTCAGGGTCTACCCGGGTTAAGTTCCACCACTGCAGGCCTAAGACATCTTCATATTCAACTTTGAGCAAACGGAGAATGGAGGGAGAGCAATAAATAATATGGCCCCTTTTGTCGGCTACCAAAACCAGTGCCTCTATATTTTCTAAAATTGAAAATGCCAATTCACCGGAATGTGTTTTTTGGATGGGGTTCATAAAAGGACTACTCGCGTAAAATATATCAAACTAAAATTTTCGTAAAGGTATAGCCGAAAAACAAATTACAGCTACAAAGCAAAGATTATTTTTTGAAGTCAGGGAGCGTAATTTATCAATGATTTTTTGATAACTCTTTTTTTAATTCCTCAACGCCATTAACCGCGGTTTGTTTGATGTGATGAAGGTTGCGAATGTAATCGAGATTAAATTCACCCGGATCAACCAGCCATTTTGGAACGTTATGATTGACGTAATTTAAAAGACCCGCCGCAGGATATACGTTTAAAGAAGTTCCCACCACCACAAACAGGTCAGCCTTTTCAGCAATCATGTAAGCGTTTTCCATTTCAGGAACCATTTCGCCAAACCAAACAATATGCGGCCTTAGCTGCGAACCTTTTTCGCAAAACTCCCCGAGTTTAATTTCCCATTTTTTTAATGGGTAAATTAGTTTCTCATCAACCGAACTTCTTACTTTCATGATCTCTCCATGGAGGTGCAACACTTTTTTACTTCCGGCGCGCTCATGCAGATCATCAATGTTTTGCGTAATAACACTCACATCAAAATCTTTTTGAAGATCAGCAATAAACTTATGCGCGGCATTTGGTTTTGCTTCCATCACCTGCTTGCGGCGCTGATTGTAAAAATCCAGCACCAGCGGTGTGTTATTGGCCCATGCTTCAAACGTTGCTACGTCTTCAATGCGGTATTGTTCCCATAGTCCGCCCTGGTCCCTGAATGTTTTCAGGCCGCTCTCAGCGCTTATTCCGGCACCAGTAAATATGACAAGTCGCTTTTTAGACACTATAAGTTCTCCTTAACAAATTTGAAGATTTTATTGTAAATATGAAAACGCGTATAACCACCCGATATACCGTGGTTTTTATTTGGATAAAGCATAAAATCAAAAGGGATGTTGTATTTCACCAGAGCATCGGCCATTTCCATGCTGTTTTGTAAATGTACATTATCATCGGCCACACCGTGTATTAATAAATAGTTACCTTTTATTTTCTTTACGAAATTTACCGGCGAATTGTCTTCGTATCCACTTTTATTATCCTGGGGTTTGCGCATAAAACGTTCGGTGTAAATGTTGTCATAATATTTCCAGTTGGTTACAGGCGCTACCGAAATAGCCGCTTTAATAACATCCGCACCTTTGCTGATCATCAGCC
>JACDDR010000123.1 GCA_013816895.1 Bacteroidota bacterium | reverse complement strand
GAGTACAGCTGGATGATAAAAAAGGCGTGCCGGGAGCTTCTATAAATATCGGCAACGTTTTAATGCAATTGAAAAAGTACTCCGAAGCCCTTACATATATTTCAAAGGGTACATTATTAGCACGCGATATTAAGGACGATGAGTTTTATAAGAACGGGCTTGACGCACTCAGCAATTGTTATTACGGACTGAAGGATTATAAAATTTGCGCAGACTACCGTGCTAAATATAAAAAGGCCGTAGATTCTATTGGCACGCAGCAAATGGATCGGCAAATGTCGGAACTCGCAGCGCAATACGAGTCAGGAAAAAAAGATGTGGAACTTAAGTTAAAAGAGGAACAGATCAAATCTAAAACCGCGCAAAACGCAAAGCAAAAAATGCTTACACTGGCTTCGGTAATAGCTCTTGTAATGGCCCTGATAGCCATTTTCTTTGTATACCGGAGTTTTAAAATGAACAAGCGGAACGCACTTCAACTCGCAGAACAAAATAAACTCATTGAAGAAAAAAATAAAGAAATTACCGATAGTATTAACTATGCCAGGATAATTCAGCACAGCCTTCTTGCATCAAAGCCTATGCTTGATAAAAACCTCAGCGATTATTTTATCCAGTATAAGCCCAAAGATATAGTAAGCGGAGATTTTTATTGGGCTGCCGAAACTATGGATGGCTTTATTCTTGCCTGCGTTGATTGTACAGGCCATGGCGTTCCCGGCGCGTTTATGAGTTTGATTGGAAAAGAAAATCTTGATAAAGCCTTATCAAAAACTACCAGTCCTAAAGAAATATTAAGTGAACTTAACAAGGGTGTAAAAAATTCACTGAATCAAAATGATGCAAATGGAAGCCGCGATGGAATGGACGCGGTTATCATAAGACTTCAAAATAAAAACAACAGTACTCACCTCACCTATTCGGGTGCTAACCGACCTTTATGGATTATTCGTTCCGATGGACAAGAAGTAGAGGAGATTAAAGCCACCAAGGTGGCCGTGGGCGGCTTTACTGATAACAACCAGTTATTCGAAGAACATGTTGTTGAACTAAACCAGGGCGATTCGTTTTTTATTTTTACCGATGGCTATGTTGATCAGTTTGGGGGCAATAAACAGAAAAAAATTACTACAAAAGTATTTAAAGACGTCTTGTTAAAGAATAAAAAGTTAGCCATGCCACAATTAAAAACAGAGCTCGAACATTTTTTTACCGAGTGGCGGGGGCATAACGAACAAATTGACGATATTCTTGTTATTGGGGTCAAAGTTTAAACGCTTTTTATATTGCAAAAATAAAATTATCCTCTTTAAAGAAACCTGAGATGCTCATATCATCCTTGTCTCCTTTAAAACAAATTATTGAGCTTTAAATTATACATATGCCATGAATTTTCGCACGCACATTTTACTTTCTTTATTTGTACTCCTCTCCTTCCAATGGAAATCTCAAGGCAATACAGATTCTTTAATCCGCGAATTAAAGAAAATGAAGCCTGATACTTTTAAAATGAATACCCTTGGCGATCTTTCAAGAAAAATGATGACTACCGGTAATTATGCCAGGGCGACAGAATTCATTAACGGGCGCCTGGAACTTGCTGAAGAATTATCAAAAAATACTAATCAGGCGGTATCCAGGGCAGGAAAAAAAGGGCTTGCAAGTTCCCTTGGAATGAAAGGCATGATTTTTATGTACCAGGGCAATTATCCCTTTGCGCTTGATTACTGCCTGCGTGCTTTTAAAATAAAAGAAAGTCTTGGCGATAAATCCGGAATGGCAGGGATACTGGGAAATATAGGCTTGATTTATAACTACCAAAAGGATATAAAAAAAGCGCTTGACTACGATAACCAGGCTCTGAAAATTTACGAATCCATTAATAATAAACGAGGGATTGCCAATACATTAAATTCTATCGGCACATTATACGCCGGCGAAAAAAAGTTTAACGAAGCGCTAGAAAACTATTTCAGGACCCTCAAGATTAACGAGGAGTTGAACGATTACCAATTACAACTATTTTCACTGGGAAACATCGGACTAATTTATTTGGATAAAAAAGATTACAACAGTGCCTTAACCTACTTTTATCAGTCGTTAAAACTGGCTGAAGAAGGAGGAGACAGGCAGAATGTGGGGGAAACGTATGATAACATCGGTACTGTTTATTTTAATCTTGGTGATAATAAAGAGGCTGAAAAGAATTTTAACAAGGCGCTCTCTATTTCCCGGGAATTAGGGGTGCTGAACGATATCCGCGAAGCCGAAAAACACCTGAGCGAACTGTATGAAAAAACCGGCGAGGCTGCCAAGTCGCTGCAACATTACAAATCCTACATAGCAATGCGCGACAGCCTTTTTAATGATGAAAACACTAAGAGAACCGTGAGACTGGAAATGAACTACGATTTTGAAAGAAAAGAGGCGGCAGCAAAACTAGAACAGGAAAAAAAAGAGGTAATCGCCAAAGCTGAAAGTAAAAAACAACAAATTATTATTTATAGCGTATGTGGCATTCTTATTTTGGTAATGGTGTTTGCTGTATTTATATTCCGGAGTTACAGGCAAAAACAGAAAGCAAATATTAAAATACTTGGGCAAAAACATATTATTGAGGAAAAACAAAAAGAAATTTTAGATTCAATCCGTTATGCCAAAAGAATCCAGACGGCTCTGATAACTTCAGAAAAGTACATTGTCAAAAACATGGAACGACTTCGGAAAAACAGCGAGGAAGCGCAGGGATAAAAAACATAAAACGACACCGCTTCTATAATAATCCAAAAAATTTGAGAGTCCTGTTAAATTGAAATGGTTAAATTTACTTTAAATGTTAAAACAACTGACCATTAACTTCCTGTTTATTTTTTCATTTTATGTAAATGGTCAAATTAGCAATGATACTATCAATAAAACGGTAGAGTCAACATTAAATCCGCGAAAAAAAATTGAAAAAATTTTCGATCTGGTCTCTAACCGGACGTTGACAAATGCAGAGCTGGAATATTTAAAATCAAAAATGCTTGGAATTGGCGCTTCCTCAACGATAAAAAGCGACCTTGGTTTTGCCTATTTTCAATTCGCCTTCCTGTGTACTGAGCAAAAAAAGATTAATGAAGCTATCCGCTATAATTTTGAAGCGCTGAAAATCGCTGAAAGCACTGAGGATTCGTTATTAATAGTCCTTATTAATTACAAATTAGGCGTAGCTTATAATACGTTGAAAAATACGGCATACGCTAAAAAATATTTTTACAACAGCATTGCTATTTCAAAGCTCATCAAAAACAATAAAGAATTAGTAGAAAATTATAATTTGATGGGAACTATTTTTAAGGACGACGGGGTTTTAGATTCTGCGTTATTCTATAATAAAAAGGCTCTCGAAATTCGTTTGCAAATTGGAGATAAAAAAGGATTAGCGTCCAGCTATAATAATATTGCTCTTGTTTATAAAAGGCAAAAAAATTACGACCTGGCGCTCACCTATCTTCAAAAAGCTCTCGCATTACGCATACAGCTTAATGATAAAAAAGGAGAAGCCGGAGCATCCATTAATATTGGAAACGTTTTCATGCTTCAGCACAAGCCGAAAGAAGCGCTTGAGTATATTTACAAAGGCACCCGGAAAGCGAGATCTGTTAAAAATGCGAATTTTTATCAAAATGGAATTGAGGCTTTAGCGATTTGCTATTATGAAATGAAAGATTATAAAAAATCTGCTGATTATCTTTTAAAATATAAGAAGGTGGACGATTCTATTGGCGGCGAAGAAATGGATAAACAAATGTCGGAACTTGCAGCCCAGTATGAGACGGGAAAAAAAGATGCCGAACTTAAATTAAAAGAGGAGCAGATTAAATCCAAAACGGCCCAAAATGCAAAACAAAAAGTGCTTACCATGGCTTCTATTATTGCTTTGTTGATGGCACTTATTGCGGTATTTTTTATATATCGCAGTTTTAAAATGAATAAGCGAAATGCCATACAACTGGCTTCGAAAAATAAATTAATCGAAGAAAAAAACAAAGAAATTACCGACAGTATTAATTACGCCCGGATAATACAACACAGTCTTCTGGCCTCTAAACCTATGCTGGATAAAAATCTCGGCGATTATTTTATTTTATACAAACCAAAGGATATTGTGAGTGGTGATTTTTACTGGGCCGCCGAAACTTCTGATGGTTTTACTTTGGCTTGCGTGGACTGCACGGGACATGGGGTGCCAGGTGCATTTATGAGTTTAATAGGAAAAGAGAATCTTGATAAGGCATTGTCTAAAACAACCAGCCCGCAAAAAATATTGAGTGACCTTAACAAAGGGGTTAAAAATTCGTTGAATCAGAATGAGGCCAGTGCTAGCCGTGATGGAATGGATGCAGCGGTAGTCAGGCTTGAACAGAAAACTAATTCCACGCGCTTAACATACTCCGGGGCCAACCGCCCTCTCTGGATTATTCGCGCAGACGGAAATCAGGTAGAAGAAATAAAAGCCACCAAATGTGCTATTGGGGGTTTTACTGACAATAATCAGGTATTTAAAGAGCATGTTATAGAATTAAAAACAGGAGATTCTTTTTTTATTTTTACAGATGGATTTGTCGACCAGTTTGGGGGCAATAACCAGAAAAAAATTACTACTAAATTCTTTAAAGAATTGTTATTGAATAATCGCGATGGTAAAATCAGCTCCCTTTCAACAGTACTGGAAAACTTTTTTTCAGGCTGGAAAGGTCAGAATGAACAGATTGACGATGTTCTGGTTATTGGGGTAAAAGTATAAAACGAAAAATTACACCGCCCTCTTTACAGCAATAGTTTCAGAAAAAGAGGGGAGAGTAATAATCCCTGTTTCATTAAATCCTTTAATTATTCCAGCCCCACCCAATTGTTGAGTAAGATGAATCACCAGATTTTCTGAATTATTGCCATTCTTCAATAAAGGCTTTTCCTCTGTCTTAACCTGTTTCAAAATTCCCTTAAAATTACTCCACTCCTGGAACGTTGATGGATTACCGAATTGTAATTTTGTTTGCATACTTTATTTATTTATACACAAATTTACTATGATTAAAAGCAAATGATTGCTACAATAAATAGCATTATCCTATTTTAACCCGATCACAGGGCATTTATTCATTTGCGAATGACATTGATGTTGGGTTTAAAAGGACTCCCGCTGCTCCCTCCTAATTGGAGAAAAAACATCTACTTTTACGCAAAACAACATCATGGCCAATATTTTTGAATTTAACGGGTACAAGCCTGTCATAAGGCCTACCGCCTTTATTCACCCTAATGCAACCGTAACGGGCAATGTGGTTATAGGTGAAAATGTATACGTAGGGCCCGGGGCAGCTATACGCGGAGATTGGGGACAAATAATCATCGAGGATGGCTGTAACGTACAGGAAAACTGCACCATTCATATGTTTCCTGGAACTACTGTACTCTTAAAAGAGTCCGCGCATATCGGACATGGGGCTATCATACATGGCGCTACTATTGGAAAAAATTCACTCATCGGCATGAACAGTGTGATCATGGACAATGCCATCATAGGGGATGAATGTATTGTTGGCGCGCTTACGTTTGTTCCTGCTGATACTGTAATTGAAAACCGAAAAGTAGTAGTTGGCAACCCGGCCAAAGTAATCAAAGATGTGTCAGACGATATGATTAAATGGAAGACAAAAGGAACCGAATTATACCAGCAGCTGCCCTCTGATTGTTATGCTTCGCTCAAAGAATGTGAACCATTAAGACGTATGCCTGCATTCAGACCTAAGCAACAGGACGAATACAAAACCTGGGGGGAAAGTAAAAAGAAAAAATGATGACTTTAACCACATGGAAAAAATAACACAGAGAATCGGGGAGAGAAAGTTCACAGAGAATTTTTAAATATTTTCTAATTCGGCGGGAACTTTTAACCACATAAAAAAACCCAAACGTTCGGTTTGGGTTTTTTTATTTAATGACCTGTTGGTTTCGTGCCTTGCTTAGGCGGATTAAAATAATTTCTTGCCTTTTCGTTTGCCGGATCTATTTCCTTTACTGCGTTCCAGGTCTCATCGGCTTTCGTTTTATCCTTATGCGTTACATAATAATACCCTAAGTATTCAAGGGCTTCAATAACATTGCCTTTGTAGGTCGTGGTTTTTTCTTCCGGTTTTACCACGCTCAACACTTTCTCATATTGCTGTTTTGCCAAATCTTTTTCTGCTTTTAAGTCCATCGAAAAATTTGCACGGCCTCTCCAGGTATACGCTAATGGCCACGATGGATTTAAACGTACGAGGTAAGAAAAAGCAGTATCGGCTTTTACGTAATACGGCAAGGCTTCTGCTTCTTTTTGCGCTTTCATTTTTGCGTCTTTAATGTTTGCCACACCGTTCTTTATAACTTCGCCACTGTAATAGTAGGAGCGGCCCAGGTTAAACCAGTCGTTATTGTTTAATGACTTGATATCCTTTGCCGTTTTTTTCTCATAATAAACTATCGCTTTATCGTACTTTTTTGCTTTGTAGGCCGCGTTTGCAATTTCGCCATACATTTCACCGGCCATAGAAGTATCCAGCTTAATGCCTTTTTCCATTTCAAGAATACCCAGACTGTCCTTGCCTGTTTTCATAAGCAATAATCCTTTGTACTTATAATCTGTTCCAATATATTTGAAATTAGGGCCGGCCTTATCAAAAAAATCGTTGATGCTCTTTAATCCTTTTGCGTATGCTTCTTTATCTGTTTTATCACCCATTTCATAATAACACTGTGAGGCAATTCGTTCGAGATAAATATTATTGAAGTTTGATTTTTTCAGGTTTTCATATTCCGTTATGGCTTCAGCATACTGCTTGTTTTTATACAAAGCGCTCATAAAGCGGTAACGCGCGTAAGCGCTATTGTTCAGCTCAAGATATTTTTTCCAGTTCTCAATTGATTTTGCATTCTGACCCGCCAAAAAATAAAGTTCTGCTTTTTCGCGGTAGGCAGGTGCGTAAGTAGCGTCAATTGCTTCGGCCTCCTTGTATTTATCAAGCGCCAGCTGGTAGTTACGTCCGCGCTGGTATAATTTACCTTCGCGTAAAATACCTTTTGTGCTTTTTGGATTCAATGCAGTCGCCATCTTGTAGCTCTTAATAGCAGGGCCTCCATCACTTGGTGTCTTTTCAAGTTGAGCGTCGCCAAGAATAATATAATTTTCGGAATTTTTTGGCTCCAGTTTAATTGCGTTGCTTATCTGCGTTATTGCTTCATCCGGATTTTTGTTATCCGTAACAAGCCAGGCTTCTGCCGTGCGGCGCATTACTTCAGCATTTTTATTTTGAGATAAGCTTGCCGCTTTAAAAAACTGCGCCTTGGCATCGTTTACGTTATTTTTTGAAAGAAGAACTTTACCAAGCCCAACATAATTTAAGGGATTTGTTGCGTTAAGTTCCACGCCTTTAGAATACATAATATTAGCACTATCAGCATCGCCGCGTTTAAAATAATTTTCCCCAAAATAAAAGTAGTTCTCGCCTTTGGCCGGTTCCTTTTTTGTGAGAACCAAAAAATCTGAATACGCATTATCAAAACGCTCATTTTCTGTTTTTGCAATTGCGTCCTGTAATGTTTGCGCGAAGGCTGTTGTTGTAAAAAAAGCCAGTGCAGCGATATAAATATTCTTTTTCATTGTAGTATTTAAGAGAGTTTAAATTTAAGTATTTTATTGGTTTGCAAGGTACGTGCCACATCCAAATATCGCCAGGCTTTTAATGAATTTTGGCTATTGAAGTTTAAATCTCAAAGGTATGCTATAGGCGCGCCTCACCGGCTTTCCGTTAACTGTTGCAGGAATCCACCTTGGCATTATACTTATAAGCCGTAAAACCTCCTTGTCACAGGCGTCAAAGCCAAAACAACCTTTTATAATCTGCGGGTTACTGATCTCACCATTTTCTTCAACCATAAACTTTACATATACTGTGCAGTTTTTAAACAGACTATCATTTTTGTATGCGGCTGGAAAAATCATATTCTCAGCTGCGAATTTATGTAGTTCACTCATTCCACCGGGAAAAGAAGGTTGTTCGGAGGATTCAGTAAAAACAACTGTAGCCGGAACGCTGTCTCTTTTTACCCTTATTTTTTGAGGCTGCTGCGAAAAAATTTCGAAACAAGAAAATAATAGCAGGATATAAAACACATTTATCATTCAGTCGTAACGGTTCCCATTTGTACATTTATCCTTCTTTCCTGTTGTTTGGCAGGAAGTAATCCTTGTTTAAGAAAAGATGTTTGTCCATTAGGTCCGGCAACAAATGTTTCGAACCCTTTGCCAAGCGTAAACTCCCCGCTACGCCTGTAAATATAAACAGAGCGCGTAAACATGTATGTGCCCAGCTTAAAAGCGCTTTGGCTGGGATATTCGTAGCGTTTACTATTGACATTTCCGATAGCGATAAATTTTACACTGCGTTGGTTTGCCTTAAAAATGGAATCGTCAACATCGCTTAACCAGGCGAAGTCGATGAAAGCAATGGTGTTTTTGTTTTTTGCCACATAATTTATGCTTTCTAACGTTGATCCCAGTACGCTGCAATTAGAGGAAAACTTTTGCCCCTTTAATACCGAGTCCTGCAGATAATGCATTACCGAAGAATTATTTTTATCAAACAGAACGTTAAGTCTGGTTTCGTTACTTAAGGTGTCTTTACATACAAAAGGCTTGGTTAACAAATCGATGATCTGTTGCCGGTTGAGAATATTTACCGGGGTATTAAAATTCGTAATAAGTGCTATGCCGCTTTTGGCTACTTCTGAAAAGCGAGGTGTAAGATCTTTAGAAGCGAATGCTTTTTTTTCGGTTTCTCTTAACATGCGCGAGATCATGATGATCTTACAGCTGTCGTTATATAACGCCTGAACCGCATTGTCTTCTGTTGAAGAAATAAGTTCGAGATGAGCTCTGCTGTAATGCGCCATAAAAGTAAAGGCCTGGTTTTTTACCTGGAGCTGAAGTCCTTCATCGTAATATACTTTCAGTTTACCGGAGGTTGGCGAGTTATCTTCGTAATCATCTTTGAAGTAAGGATCGGAACAGGAGGCAAGATATAAGACACAAGACACAGGAAGTAAGAAACGGGAGGCAAGACCCAGGACGCGGGACGTTAGGCGCGTAATAAAAATTACAGTTCCAGATTCCTCCTTTCGTTGGGATGACAAGTGTTTACTCCTCTTCATTCTTTGTTTGTTTTCTTACCTGATATATCCGGTAGCCACGGTAAGCAGCGTAAGCCAATAAAAGAAAAATAAAGCCTATGCGTTTGGCGCCATAAAGCCTATCGCTCATAATGTTCGTGCATGCTATTGCTATAGCCAGGGCGGTAACTACCGTCACCATAATAACGCCAAACCAAAAGGTAACAGTGTGTAATCCGAATTTCATTTTACGTTCAGTTTTAAACACATAGAGAACATAGCCTCCTTAGAACAAACTCTATTCTATGTGTCTATGTGGTTTATTTAGTGGGTACAAAAAAAGCCACAACTAAATGTTATGGCTCTTTTATAGGTTAATTTTATTTATTGAATTTTAAAGCTGATAGGAAGGTTAAAATAACATTTAACGGAACGACCAGTCATCTTTGCCGCTTTCCATTTTGGCATTGATTTCACCACGCGAATGGCTTCCTTGTCGCAATCTGAACAGCCTGGTACACCTTTTAAAACCTGCACATCGCTAATGTCTCCGCTTTCGTTTACAACGAATTTAAGGAAACATTTTCCGCTGATACCGGCTTCGCGAGCCATAGCAGGGTATTGCAGGGTTTTTTGAATGTACTTCACCATTTCAGAAACACCTCCGGGAAATTCAGCCTGTTCTTCCACAATAGTAAAGATCTCAGGAGCTGCTGGCTCAGTAGAACCTTTTTCTTCAGTTGGCGGAGCAACAATATCCTTGTCGCCTTCCTGATCTTTTACGCCCACGTTGGTTTCCTTTACTTCTTCCTGTAATTTCTGAGGCTCTTCTTCTACCGCATCGTCCTTAATAACAGGAGGCGTAAATTTCACCATCTCAACCATTGGTGGCGGAGGTGGTGGTGGTGGTGGTGGCGGTTGCTCTTCAACAGGAGGAGGCGGGGTCAGGTCGATTTGCTCCACTTTGAGGTTTTCTACAACCTCGGTATCCTGCGGCCTGTCCATTAACGCTTTCAATCCTATTAATGCAAGAGAAAAAACAAAAATTCCACCGAGAATAAAGGTGACACGTTTATTATAATTTCTCCGCAATTCAAAAGCCCCATAGCCCTGGTTTCTTCCCTCAAAAACAAGGTCGTTGCGTTCGTCTAAAGTGACACTATTCCAGTTTTGTAACATAATTTGCCTCCTTTTTTTAATTGGTTCCTACCTTTTCAACCAGTAAGTCGTATTCAGGCTTAATAAGATCAACCATAACGTATTTACCAACGGTGTTGTAGTTTAATTCATCAATAACGTCAATTACATTTTTATAGGTGGCCTTATCATCTGTTTTAATAAGATATGTATAAGACTCTTTGTCTGCCTTAACTTGTCTTACCATTCGCTTATAGGCAGTATCAATCAATTGTTTGTTATCGAATTTTGCTTTTAACGCAAGTATCTGCTGTTGCATGTCTTTACTTTTATCAAGTAAGTATTTGCGAAGACTTTCTTTAGAAAAATTTAATTCGGTGAGTGCTGTTTTTGCTCCTTTAACAGGATCGTCAACCGCTTTAAATTCGCCTTCATAATAAAAAATACGATCGTCCTTTGAGAGGATAAAAGTGATACCTTTTTTAATCGGCTTTGGGTCCGGATCAGGAACACTGGTATCGGGAAAAGTTAACTCCATGGATTTTGGCTTGTTAAACGTTGCCGTTAAAACGAAGAACGTTAATAACAGGAAGGCCAAATCTACCATGGGTGTCATGTCAATCCGCGTACTTTGTTTCTTGGCCCTTTTCTTGCCGCCTTTGTGGCCACCGCCACCGCCGTCTTGTATTTCTGCCATTGTTTAAAATTTTTTCCGGATTTTTTCCGGTGTAATTAATATTTATTTAGGTTCTATTACTGTTCCTCCGCCTTCGAGGGAAGTAATTAAATTAAACTGAAAAATCTTAAGATCAGTAAAGGTTCTGATAACATCCTTAACGTACACGTACTTTGTTTTGGACCCTGCCTTAATAGCGTATCGTGGCTTCTCGGCCTTAAAATCAGTTCCTGCTTCATCTGCCTTGGCCTTTGCTTCCTGGTATATTTTAACCGCCTCGCGTCCGCCTGTTGCTATCCAGTCTTTTAACTGATTATTTGGTGTTATGGTATCAAGCGGTACTCCTTTTTGAG
>JACDDR010000006.1 GCA_013816895.1 Bacteroidota bacterium | reverse complement strand
CCGTGAAAAACTCACCACCTTTTACACAGCGCTTTACCATTGCTGCATTCATCCTTCGCTAAACATGGATATTGATAATCAATACAGGGGCCGCGATAATAAACTCCATACTGCTTCCGGATTTACGAACTATACTGTTTTTTCTTTGTGGGACACTTACCGGGCATTACATCCCTTATTTACAATCATTGAAAGAAAACGAACTGCGGATTTTATTAATACTTTTCTTGAACAGTATAAACAAAGCAGCCGTCTTCCTGTATGGGAGCTTTCAGGGAATGAAACAGACTGCATGATCGGTTACCATTCCGTGTCTGTAATAGCGGATGCCATGGCGAAAAAGATCGGAGGGCTTGATTCTGCGCTCATTTACGAAGCAGTGAAAGCCGCGGCAAGCTACAGCGGTTTCGGAATCCCGGCCTACATAAAAAAAGGATATCTGAGCGCAGATGATGAACCCGAGAGTGTTTCAAAAACGCTTGAATACGCTTACGACGACTGGTGTATTTCTCAGATCATGAAGCGCCTGCGAAAGGCAGAAGACTTTGCTGTATTTACAAAACGGGCACAGGGCTATAAAAATATTTTTGATCCTGCAACAGGATTTATGCGCCCACGAAAAAACGGTAATTGGTTGTCCCCATTCGATCCCAAAGAAATAAACAATTATTATACAGAAGGTAACAGCTGGCATTATTCCTTTTACGCCCCACAGGATGTTGCAGGTCTTATTACTTTACACGGAGGCGAAATAAAATTCGAAGAAAAGCTCGACAGTCTATTTTCAACCGGTAATCAAACAACCGGCCGCACGCAGGACGATGTAACAGGCCTGATTGGCCAGTATGCGCAGGGTAATGAGCCGAGTCATCATATGGCGTATTTATACAATTACGTAGGTAAGCCATATAAAACACAGGACAAAGTGTGGGAAATCATGAATACTTTTTATAAAAATTCTCCTGACGGTTTAATAGGGAACGAAGATTGCGGACAAATGAGCGCCTGGTATGTTTTCAGTGCATTAGGCTTTTATCCTGTTTGCCCCGGAAGCGCGGATTATGTAGTTGGGAAGCCGTTATTTGAAAGAGCTACAATTTACCTCGAAGAAGGTCGGGAATTTTTAATTTCGAAAGCGCCTGCTAAAGGTGAGGCTAAACATATTCATTCGCTGCTATTAAATACAAACCAGGTGTTCCGTTCAACTGTTACAAATAATCAGATCATCAGCGGCGGCACTCTTACTTTTTCTTTTCAGCCAAGAAACAAACCCGGGGATAAATTCGGAATTGCGAAGCTGGATCGTCCACACAGCATAATAAACCTGGCCCCGGTGATCCCTTCACCAATTATCAAATCAGAATCAAAATCATTCAGCACTTCGCAAAAAGTTCAGATTGAATCACTCTCCTCCAAAAGCAACGGTATCTATTATACGATGGATGGATCTGAACCGGGTAAAAATTCCATGCACTACAAAGGGGATATCATTATTGATAAAACCTGTACACTAAAAGCAAAAGAGTTTTCGGGAAAAGACAGCAGTTCGGTTACAGAAGCCAGCTTTCATAAAAAACCAAATACCTGGAAAATAGAACTAAAATCAAAATACAATAAGCAGTATACTGCAGGCGGCGCGGATGGTGTCATTGACGGTATTTACGGCGATGTAAACTGGCGGAAAGGTGAATGGCAGGGCTATCAGTACCAGGATTTTGAATGCATAGTAGATTTAAATGAACCGAAAGAAATATCATTTGTTTCTGCAAACTTTTTACAGGATACGCGCTCCTGGATAATTTTTCCAACGCAGCTCGAGGTTTATGGCTCAAGCGACAACATAACATTCACTTTATTCGAAACTATTAAAAACACTATTGACGCGAAAGACTACATGGCTCAAACGCAAACATTAAAAAAAGAGTTTGCTGAGCAAAAGGTTCGTTTCGTAAAATTAATCGCAAGAAATTTCGGAAAGCTACCGGAATGGCACGAAGGCAAAGGAGACGGCGCATTTATTTTTATCGATGAAATTGAAATAAAATAATAAACTTGTAAAACATGCGTTATTTATTCTCATTAGGGATTTTTACCGCCGTTACGCTTCTGCTGAACAGCTGCACCGTTTTTAAAAAGTCAATTCCGAAGCCAGTAAAGATAGTTTATTACGAGTCTGAATTTAATGCTTCTCTTTTTTCAAGCGCTTCTTATACTAAATATACCGACCTGGTAAACCAACAGGAAGTTTCAGAAGGGTTTTTACAGAACTTTAAAAGTGAAGGTTCCGGCACGCCAAATGTTATTCTGACTACAGATGAAACGGACGCAGATTTTATATTACACTTAAAAACATTGCGCGTAAGGGAATCAAGTAAAACTGAAAAGATAAATGACGCAAAATCGAATTACAACGGAATGGATGTTGTTTTAAATTCAGTAGAGTGTTACGCGGAGTTTGAAATAATTACCGTTAAAGACAAAAACAGGCGTTTGAATAATTGTTTCAATTCAAAATCAAGAACCGAAAAAGTGAATAATAACCGCGACTTATCTGATCTCATTTCCGGCTCCAATAAAGACCATACACAATACCACACTAAATTATTATCAGATAAAATCGCTCTCAATCTGGCGCAGGATGTGGGCCGGAGAATATGGGTGCCAATTACAAGGAGAATTTCGAAAGCTCTGAAATAGAAAGGAATCTTTTTGATTTTAACTGAATATAAATTAACAATTCTTAATTCATCTATTCCGATTGCGCTCATGAATCCCTACCATTTTCTTTCATGGGCCGCTTTATATCTTTATCTTTGCGGGGCATGAATAACCCCAGTAAATACGCTAACAGCCTTACCGCTTATTCGCGCTTTTTAACACGTGAGGTAAAAATCGGTCACCTACTACTTGGTGGCACAAATCCAATTCGTATTCAGAGTATGACAACTACTGACACGATGGACACTCAGGCTACAGTAGAACAGAGCATTCGTATGATTGAAGCGGGTTGCGAACTGGTTCGTATTACGGCCCCCAGCCTGAACGACGCAAAAAATCTTGAGCTGATCAAAAAAGAATTAGTAGCAAGAGGTTATAATACTCCCATCTGTGCCGACATTCACTTCACACCCAACGCCGCGGAGTTTGCTGCGCGGGTGATTGAAAAGGTAAGAGTAAATCCGGGAAATTATGCCGATAAGAAAAAGTTTGAAACCATTGATTATACAGACTCTTCTTATGAGGCTGAGCTTGAAAGAATACGCACACGTTTTACACCGCTCGTAAAAATTTGTAAAGAATACGGTACTGCCATGCGCATCGGAACTAACCACGGCTCGTTAAGTGATAGAATCTTAAGCAGGTATGGAGACACTCCGCTTGGGATGGTTGAAAGTGCCTTGGAGTTTTTGAGAATTTGTGAAGAAAATAATTATTACAACATTGTAATTTCCATGAAGGCCAGCAACACTCAGGTGATGGTTCAGGCTTACAGATTGCTGGTAGCTAAAATGATTGAAACTAACCGCAACTATCCCTTGCACCTTGGCGTCACAGAAGCAGGAGACGGAGAAGACGGTCGTATAAAATCCGCTGTAGGAATCGGAACTTTATTGGAAGATGGTCTGGGTGATACAATCCGGGTTTCATTAACGGAAGAACCTGAATATGAAATTCCGGTAGCTAAAATGCTGGCCGAGCGTTATTCAACCCGCGAAAATCACAAGCACATTAAAGAAATTGATTTTGATCTTCCTTACAATCCTTTTGAATACGCGAGACACAATTCGCGCGAAGTGATCAATATTGGCAAAAGCCATGTTCCTTGCGTGATAGCGGATTACAGTATGAAGTCTGAAGTTACAGCGGCAAGCCTTTTCGCAGTGGGTTATAATTACTCGGTTCCGCTCGATAAATGGAATCTGACCGATATTGCGGTTGATTATTTATTTCTTGGCGACAATGAAATTAATTTCGAAATTCCCGGAACTCTAGGATTGATCAACAACTCAGAAACCTGGTTAAAAAATAAAAATAAAGAAAGAAGTTACCCGCTGTTTTGCGGAGAAGAATATTTTTTATCAGAAAACACTTCTCCACTTTTAAATTTTGTCGCCATCGATATTGACACCCTTCTGCCTCCGTTTATCGAAAAAATAAAAAACAAAAAAAATGTTTGCCTGGTTCTTGATTCATTTAATCATCATACGATGGCTGAACTAAGGAGAATGGCAATGGAACTGATCATTCATAAATGTGATGTTCCTTTTATCGTGAAGTGCAATTACAAAAATCTGAACGAAGAGCAGTTTCAGTTGTACAGCAGTACCGACCTTGGCGGAATGTTGCTCGACGGGTTTGGGGATGGCATCTGGATAAAACAAAAAGAGTGCGTGAATACGCAGATTTGCAATTCAACCGCCTTTGGAATTTTACAGGCAACCCGTACACGCATCAGCAAAACAGAATACATCAGTTGCCCAAGCTGCGGCCGCACGCTGTTTGACTTGCAGGAAACAACGCAGAAAATACGTGAGCGCACCTATCATTTAAAAGGAATAAAGATCGGTATCATGGGCTGCATTGTAAATGGCCCTGGTGAAATGGCCGATGCTGATTATGGTTACGTTGGAACCGGACCGGGTAAAATAAGTTTGTACAAAGGACGCGAAGTTGTTAAGAAAAATGTAACGAGCGAAACAGCAGTAGATGAACTTATTAACCTGATAAAAGAAAATGGTGACTGGGTTGAAAAAATTTAAGGCTGCTGCAATGCATCGCCCACAACAAAAGTACTGCCGCCGATAAAAATAAGATCATTCTTTTTATACGCTTTTTTTGCCGCTTCAATTCCGGCATGAACACTTGAATAACATTTGCCATTCAATTTCATTTTAGTGGCCTGTTCTAACAATTCTTTTTCGCCGAGGGCTCTGGGTACACTTGCCTTCACAAAATAATAAAGAGCTTCTTTCGGGAGCATGCTTAAAATTTTAGTGACTTCTTTATCGTTAACCGTACCAAAAACAAAATGCAGTTTACTATACGTGATGGACTTCAAATGCTCGATCACCTGCCTGATCCCATCCTCGTTATGCCCAGCATCAGCAATAATCAGCGGTTTTTCACTTAATTTATGCCATCTGCCGGATAAGCCGGTAAGCGCGCAAACTTTCTGCAGGGCTTTTTTAATATGATCCTTCTCAATTATAAAACCGGCCTTAATAACAATGTCAATGGTATTTAAAACGCCCAATAAATTTTTTGTCTGGTAAAAACCCGTAAGATCGAGCTCATAGGTAGTTTCAGAGTTATCACGCCGGCACAAAACATTTACGCTTAGTGTGTCAGCGTTTAAACGCGCGCTGGTTACTTTATAAACTTTGTCTGCAAACTCAATCGGCGATTTTTTGTCCCTTGCAATTTGCATGAACAGAGAAGCGGTCTCACTTTGATACTGACTAACCACCACCGGCACACGTGGCTTAATGATGCCTGCTTTTTCTGTGCCGATCTTTTCCAGGGAGTCGCCCAACAGATTCATATGATCGAAGCTGATATTGGTGATAAGAGAAACTTTAGGCGTGATAATATTTGTTGAATCCAGCCTACCTCCAAGGCCCACTTCTATAACAGCCACGTCCACTTCTTCGTTCGCAAAATAGTCAAATGCCAGGCCAACAGTCCATTCAAAAAAACTGGGCTCTATTTGCTCAAACTGTTCTTTGTATTTTTCAACGAAATCTATCACGTAATTTTTCGGGATCATTTTCCCGTTTATTTTTACGCGTTCGCGAAAATCAGTTAAATGAGGGGACGTATATAAACCCGTTTTATATCCCGCCTGCTGCAATATGGCCGCAATCATGTGGCTGCAGCTGCCCTTACCATTTGTTCCTGCAACATGTATGCACTTCAGCTTCTGGTGGGGTTTCCCGAGCACCTCTGCAATTTTAATAGTATTAACAAGATCGGCTTTATAGGCAACCGCTCCTACCCGCTGATACATGGGTAAACGCGCGAAAAGATAGTCAAGCGTTTGTTGGTAAGTCATTTTTACCCTTTATTTTTTTTCGTTTTATTCCTTCTATTCATTTCTAAAAAGAAAAATTTATTGTAATCGTTCCCCTCTGCTCTTCTATTTTATTATCTGTTGTAAATTTTGTATTCAGCGCCATTTGCCTTGCTTTTATTTTTAACGCAGCGCTGGAAGTGGTTGTTCCGCGACCGTTGCAAGTGGCCTCGGTAACTGTTCCATTTTTATTTACTAAAATTTCGACAACCACTTTCCCTTGTTCTTTTGTATCACTTATAAATTCAGGTTGTCCAATAATTTTACGTGTACCAAGATTAAAAGCAAAACCTTCGGATACAAAAATATTCTGTCCCCGGGTATCATAATTTCCTGTCCCAGGCTCAATAGCATTTGCGGGCGCAAGAATCGCAGTAGCAGAACCCGTTTCGCGATTCCTGAAGTTATTGGCAATTTCATAAACACCGGCTGGCATAACTACTACTTCACTCTTAATTTTATTTTCTGTTGTAGAAAGTTTATCAGAAGCTTTTGTCGCAACATCTGGCGAAGAACTCATGGATGAAGAAAACTCCATCATCATGCCCGAAGCTGTTAAATTAATTAAGGCTGATGGCTTAACGGAAGTAATAGTTACGAATGACAATAACGCGGCCAGGCAGCACACAAAGAACATTGCTGCACCTGCGGAAATTGCTTTGTGTCTTTTTTCTTCGAGGTGCGTTAATTCCATTTTTTACGTATTAACTTTTTGAGATTCTTTTAGTCGAACGAGAAAACAATTGTGATGGTGCCATGCTGCTCTTCAAATTTTCCATCCACATTAAATTTTGTAGCAAGCGCCGTTTGTTTTGCTTTCGCTTTCAGAAGCGCACTGCTGGTAGTTGTGCCGCGTCCGTTTGGATTCGCTTCAATAACGTTTCCTTCACTATCAACAGTAATTTCCACTACAACTTTCCCTTCCTCCTTTGTATCTTTTGGAAGAACGGGAGGCTTCACTACTGCCCTGCCTTTAAGATCGATACCATATTTTCCGCCGCCAAATCCGGGCCCACTACCGGGACCTTTACCAGGGCCATCGCCTCCACCATCACCAGTTCCATGACCACCGTTTCCGTTTTTAAAAGGATCACCATCCGGAGAACCATTCTGACCGGCATCTTTGTTATCGCCTATTCCACCGCCATTTTTTCCGTTTTCTTTCTTAAATTTTTCAGCTAATTTTTCAGCAGCAGTTTTTTCTTTTACAATTACTTTTTCTTTAACGGGCTTAATAACGGTTGTATTCTCTTTTGTTTCAGGTTCTATTTTTTCTTCCTTTAAGGGAACGGGCTCACCGTTCTCATCCGTTAAAATATCTTCCTTTTGCGGGGTTTTCTCTGCAACCACGTTTGTAAGATTTCCCATGGAACTGTAATCCAGATTATCGTTACCTGCATTCATCATCCCTAAAGCAAGCTCCTGACCGCCACCTCCGCCATCTTCAGGGAAGGGAGGGTTTTGTGTGACAAGATTGAACAGGATAAAAAACAAAAGGAGCAGGCCAAATATAACGGCAGTAGTAACTCCCGAAATAATTCTGTTCTTATTTTCTTCTTCCCTTGTTAACTGCATTTTATTTATTTGTTGGAGCAGTGGCCAAAACTGTTTTACACTTGAGCTTGTAACAAATCGTCATTACATCAATTTCGTCCTGTATCGAGAGTTCCTTATCCAAATGCATAATAACAGTTGGTTCAAGTTGCGCGCTGGAAAGTTTTGAAACTTCTGCTTCAAGGTTAGCCAATGACACTTCTGTGCTGTTTACAAAATATTTTCTGTCTTTGGTTACGCCAAGATGAATTGGTTTTATATGATTATCAATAGTAGTTTTTGCTTCAGACTTTGGCAGGGCTACTTTTATGGCATTAGGACTAACCATAGTGGATAAGATCAAAAAGAAAAGTAAAAGAAAGAACATGATGTCGTTCAACGAATCGGTGCTTACTTCTGCCTCCCTGTGTTTTTTTCGTAAAGCCATTTTATAGTGATTGGTGACTAGTGGTTGGTGGTTAGTGTTGAATGATTATTTTGTTGGTTCGTTCAGCATGTCCAGAAATTTGATCTGGGTATCTTCCATCCGATGCGCTAATTTATCAATGCGCGCGTTTAACCAGTGGTAACAAACAAAAGCTATAACCCCCACCACAAGGCCGCTGCAGGAACTGATCATTTTCTGGTATAAGCCGCTTGAGATTCCTTTAATTTCAACTGTTCCGGATTGATTGATCTCATAGAAAATAACAATCACTCCAATAATGGTTCCTATAAAGCCAAACATAGGTGCAATTCGCCCAACGATATTCAGCACGCCCAGATTTTTTTCGAGCCTTCCAATCTCAAGGGCTCCGCTTTTATCCATTGCTTCCCTGATCTCTTCGATTGGTTAACCAATGCGTGATACACCCTGCTCTATCATAGTACTTTCGGGCGTATTCAGATTTTTACACATCATCCGTGCATTTGAAATGTTACCGCTGTGGATCATTTCCTTGAGGTTGAGTACCAGATTATCATTTTTCTTGACGGCTTTACTGATTACCAATAAACGCTCAACCAACACATAAATGCTTATTAAAAGCAGAATGGCAATTGGAATCATTATCGGTCCGCCCTTCATGACCATTGAGATCAGCGAAATTTTTGTTTCGGTTATTTCGGGAGTTGTTGCCGCCTGTATGCCGGTAACAGAATTATTAATAGTATCAGCGGCCATTGCGGCCACAGTATTAGCCTGTAAAATGAAATGCAACATAGGAATTGTTTTAATTACGAAATTAGTTCTTAAAAAGACTAGTAATTATGTTGCATAAAGGGATTTTAAACAGTGATTTGTTTATTATAATCAGCTGCTTACAAAAAGTTACAGGAAATTAATTTTTTCTTTTTTCGATGCTCTCGGTAACAAAGGTTTCGAGGTGCTTTTTAAGAAGTTCTTTGTGCGACGATTTTATTCCGTAAATAATAAAAGCGTCCATATCATCATCGTTATAAATGATCTTTAATCTGTTGTTTTTAACCTCCATCACCTGCTTCACGTCAATAAAATAAAGGGTGGAATTGTTAAAAAAACTTTGTTTAAACTCGAGTTTATCCTCAAAAAAAATGGCAAAAGGATTTAACAGAAGCCAAAGTGTTAAAAAAGACATAATTACTGCAGGAATCATAATAATGAAGCCCCATGGATTCATGTTTTTAAAGAAATGATACGTCAGGTAGGCTATTCCTGCATTACACACCACCCATAGCAGCAGCATTAAGGGGTTTCTTTCAATGTTTACAAGAGGAATCTCTACTTTTTCGGTCTTTTTCACAATGCAAAGTTAAAAATTAAATGCCTTTTCCGTAGAGCCCGGGGTTTTTATTTTTTAACCTTGTAAACGAGGGGTTTTAAATTATTTTTACTAAATTGTAACGTTTTAGAGATTATAACGTTTAATAAGTAGACTCACCCTTTTAATCAGTAAGAACATGATTTCGCACACAAAATACTATGTTTCGGCCGTAATTCTAAGCCTCTGCTTCACGGGTAAGGCTCAAACCGCGCCGGTTTCGATTAACGCCGACAATCCCATTGCTGCCATGCTCGACAGCCTTTCGAATCAGAAAATGTTTGAAACGGCTTTTGCCCGCCCTGTTTTTCCAAAAAACAACAAATACAAATTTACCCAGGATAGTATTCCCAGGTACGATGATTATACTTTCCAGGCCCGTTTAGCTAAATTGGACGCGGTTTCGCCATTTGACCTTGTTTACAATGAACACGTGAAGGGTTTCATCAATCTTTATTGTGTGCGGAAGCGCGAAAGTGTAAGCCGTATGATGGGTGTGGCGCAGTTGTATTACCCCATGTTTGAAGAAGTTTTTGATCGTTACAATATTCCTCTTGAGTTAAAGCACCTCGCGGTTATTGAAAGTGCTCTTATCCCTTATGCCAAATCCCGCGCAGGAGCAACGGGTTTATGGCAGTTCATGTATCCTACCGGTAAAATGTTTGGCTTAAATGTAACTTCATATGTTGATGAGCGCTGTAATCCTTATAAAGCCACTGTTGCAGCCGCAGAATACTTAAAGAGCCTTTACGATATGTTTGGCGACTGGCAAATGGTGCTTGCAGCTTATAACGCAGGGCCGGGGACAATTACCAAAGCCATACGCCGCAGCGGCGGAAAAAAAACGTATTGGGAAATCCGTCCTTATCTCCCTACTGAAACACAAGGTTATGTGCCCGCTTTTATCGCGGCTAATTATGTAATGAATTACGGCGCAGAGCATAATATTTATCCGGCTCTTCCGCGTAAGACCTATTTTGAAGTAGATACCGTTATTGTAAAAGAACAGATGAATTTCGATCAGCTTTCGCAAGCACTTGACGTGACCAAGGAAGAGATTCTTTATTTTAATCCGCAATACCGCAAAAATATTATTCCCGCTGGAGGAAACTCCATGTGCCTTCCTAAAAACAAGATCGGGATTTTTTTAACCAACGAACAGGAAATTTACAATGCCATCAATGCTCAAAAAGAAGAAGGGCAGCTTGTAGAAAATATTGAAGAAATTAAACGCACCCATACCGTTAAATCCGGCGAAAAACTTAGCACGATTGCCCGTTTATACGGAGTAACAGTTACTGATCTCCGGTCCTGGAACTATGTAGGAAAAAAAGGTGTGAAGCCGGGAAAAAAACTTACCGTGTACGTAAGGGTGAAGAAAGCTGAGCAAAACAAACTTGAGATTAAAGGCGAGGGTGAAAAAAATATTGCCGCTAACAAGGAGAAGGACAGCAAGCAACTTGCAGAAAATAATTCAGGCAGTGCCGATTATCTTTATCATAAAGTAAGAAAAGGCGAAACCATTTATGCAATCGCTAAAAAATACGGGGTTACTTCAAAAACCATTAAAGCGCTTAACGGACTTGACGACGATCATCTTAAAATGGGCCAAAGCCTTAAGATTAAAGAAAAGATCCAGTAATTTCAGACACGAATTTGCACTAATTGCACTAATTACTTCAGAAATAACTGAAATAATTAGTGCTTTTTATTTTATGATCCTGTTGTCATTTGCGGAAATTCGTGGCAATTCGTGTCTTCCTTTAATTGCGTTATTCGCAAAACATTTCCCGTCATACTTAAATTATGCCATGGATTCTCTTAACTTGCATCATATTTTTGATGAAAATTAGAAACATGCAATTTAAATCCTCCCTGTTAACCTTTATACTTACTTTTCTTTCAGTTGCATCGTCGGCACAACTAACACAAACCGTTAAAGGGAAAGTAGTCGACAAAGAAATTGGCATTGGATTGCCGGGGGCTATAGTTCAGCTGAAAGGTACCGGCGCCAATATAGTGGCCACGGCCGACAATAACGGCTATTACAAACTCTTAAACGTTCCGGTTGGCCGTCAATCCTTTCTGTTCACTTACACCGGCTATAAACCCGTTCCGGTAAACGACATTATTATTACTTCCGGAAAAGAAATGATAGTGAACGCTGAAATGGAAGAAAGCACTATCGCCATTGCAGAGATAGAGGTTAAAGCGGGCACCGATACAGATGTGGTAAATACGATGCAGTCGGTTAACATGAAAGCCTTCAGTATAGAAGAAACGGAACGGTACCCGGGATCAAGAAATGATCCGGCCCGTATGGCTCAGAATTTTGCAGGAGTACAGGGAACTAACGATTCGCGGAATGACATTGTGATCCGCGGAAACAGTCCTTCAGGACTATTATGGCGCATGGAGGACATTGACATTCCCAACCCTAACCATTTTGCTGTAGCCGGATCAGCTGGCGGCCCCCAAAGCATCATTAATAATAAATACTTAGCCAACAGCGAATTTTATACTGGCGCCTTTCCATCAAATTATGGAAACGCTTTAGGAGGCGTGTTCGATTTAAGAATGCGTAATGGAAATAACGAAAAACACGAACGTACTTTTCAGTTCGGTTTTCTGGGAACGGAGCTTGCCCTGGAAGGTCCTTTAAGCAAAAAGAGCGGGGCAAGTTATTTGGTTACTTATCGTTATTCGACTTTAAAACTTTTCAGCGCAATAAATTTCAATATTGGCACCAGCGCAGTGCCCGGTTATCAGGACATAGGCCTCAGATTAAATTTTCCTACAAAAAAAGCGGGAGTGTTTAGCTTTAGCAGCATTGGCGGGTTAAGCGACATCAAAATTATTTTAAGCAAAACTAAACAGCGCCCGAAGGAATTATACGGCGATCTTAACCGCGACCAATACTTTGCTTCCAACATGGGAGTGGGCATTTTAAATCATTTGTACTCCCTTAACAGCAGAACAATTATGAAGACCAGCCTGGCCTATGGCGTACAAACGCTGAACGTAGACCATTACCTGGTGATGCGCAATAGAGATTTCACTCCGAGGGATACCATTCCTCAAATTCTTGACTATACTTTCTATGAAGGCAAAACAACATTGGCCTGGTATATCAAAAGTAAGCTCAACCCAAAAAACAGTATTAAAACAGGCTTTTTCGTTAACCGCATTGACGTAGATTTTCACGATAAAGTAAAAATTAATTCTTTGTTTGATACCGTAGCAGCCACTATTGAAAACAAACCTTTCAAAACACGTATTAACACAAAAGAAAGTTTTTATCTGCTTCAGCCTTATATCAACTACGTGCATAAATTTAATGAGCGCTTGAGTTTTAACGGAGGAGTGATGAGCCAGTATTTAACCCTGAACAATAAGGCTACTATCGAACCACGCGCAAGCCTGCGTTATCTGCTTGGCAGAAAACATTCTATCAGTATGGCTTATGGCCTGCACACTCAGATGCAACCCACTTATATTTATTTTGCGATACCCGACAGCATCGTTAACAACGGCGTCTTAATCCCGAACACCAACCGTGTTGCGGCAAATAAAAATCTTGACCTCAGTAAGAGTCATCACTTTGTGTTAGGTTATGATTTTTTTGCGGGAAAATATTTACGTTTTAAAACCGAACTGTATTACCAGTATTTATGGAACGTGCCCGTTTACCAGGTCCCTTCAAGCGTGTCGCTTCTCAACAGGGGCGCTACTTTCAACCGCTTCTTCCCTGTCTATTCAATGCAGAACAGTGGCACGGGGCAAAACTATGGTCTTGAATTTACAGTAGAAAAATTATACCACGATCATTATTTCCTGATGTACAGCGCCAGCATCTTTAACAGCACATACAGCGGAAGTAACGGAAAAACAAACAATACGGATTTCAACGGAAACTACATGATGAACCTTTTAGGCGGTCTGGAATTTAATGTAGGCAAAAACAAAAAGAACATTTTAAGCTTCGGAACTAAAGTAACCTATGGAGGCGGCAAGCGATACTCCCCGGTGAATATTGCTGCCAGTAACGCGGTAATGGACGTGGTAGCAAAAGATGATTCGGTTAATACAAAACAATTTGCTCCCTACAACCGTCTCGACTTCAGGGTATCCTACAAAATAAACTACAAAAAAACCGGAATTGAAGTGGCCCTGGATCTTATAAATATATTAAGCACTAAAAACATCCTGGCTCTCAGCTATGCACCCGATCCTGCAAAGCTTAGCGCCGATCCGCTGGTAAAAAATTATCAGCTTGGCTTTTTACCTTTATTTTATATTAAGGTAGATTTTTAGTTTATTATTTAGTGTTACTTTTGCACACATGACAAAGATCTTAATTATTGGCGCGGGCCGTTCTGCAACTTCTTTAATTGATTACATGCTCAGGAATTCCATTGAATTTAAATGGAAAATAACTGTTGCAGATGTAGACCAGAAAATTGCCGAAGAAAAGATACATGGTCATGCAAATGGTACCGCTATCAGTTTTAATATCAGCGACGCTGACAAAAGGCGCTCTCTTATAAAACAGCACGATTTCATTATTTCCATGCTTCCTGCTTTTATGCACAGTGATGTAGCGCGCGATTGTGTGGAGTTTGGAAGGCATATGGCTACCGCAAGTTACGTGAGCGCCGAAATGAAAGTCCTTGATGCAGAAGCAAAACAAAAAGGACTGTTGTTACTGAACGAATGCGGACTTGATCCGGGACTTGATCATGCCAGCGGAATGAAACTAATTGATGAGATCAAGGAAAAAGGAGGAGAAATTGTTTCTTTTAAATCTTTTTGCGGAGGGCTTGTAGCGCCAGACAGCAATGATAATCCCTGGGGATACAAGTTTAGCTGGAATCCAAGAAACGTGGTGCTTGCAGGCCAGGGAACCGCGCAATACCTGGATGGAGGTTTAATGAAGTTTATCCCTTACAACCGTTTATTTACACAAACCGATACCATTGAAATTGAACCTTACGGAAAATTTGATGCCTACGCCAACCGCGATAGCATTGGCTATATAGATGTGTATGGTTTGTTTTCAATTAATACCATGTTGCGCGGCACATTGCGCCAGGAAGGTTATTGCAAAGCCTGGAATGTTTTCATTAAGCTGGGACTAACCGACGACACCAGCAAAATAACGCATGCCGGCGAACTTACCTTTACTTCACTTATTGATTCCTTTTTGCCTAACACAAAAGAAAGTGTAAAGGATAAATTAAAAAAATTAATGAAAGATGAATGGGATGAACAAACAGAAGTAATGCTGGATTATCTGGAATTATTTGACGAAAAGAAAATTACGCTTAACGAAGGTTCACCCGCCCAATTGCTGCAACATCTTTTAGAAGAAAAATGGAAGCTGAAAGAAAACGACAAAGACATGATCGTAATGCAGCACCAGTTTGAATACCGCCTCCCGACTTCAGATAAAATTCAAAAGCTTAATTCATCCCTTGCGGTTGTTGGTCAGGATCAGCACCACACGGCTATGGCGCTTACCGTTGGCTTACCACTAGCCATCACGGTTAAAAACTTTCTAACCAAAAAATTTAAATCTGCAGGTATAACTATTCCTGTTACAAAAGAAATTTATACTCCTCTTCTCGCTGAACTTGAAGAATACGGAATTGTGTTTAATGAACAGATCATAACATGAAAAAAGCGATCCCTGGTGAAGGATCGCTTTTGACACATTAAGAACTATAATTATTTTCCACCTTTTGCTTCGGCTTCCATCTTTTTCATTTCCGCTTTCTGTTCTGCATAGCTTCTCATTTTATAACCTTCGGTGCTTACGTTAAAAATTGAATCGTCAATATTCGCAGTACTCACTTCGCTGGTCGTAACAAGAATTTTCATATCCATTCCTTGCTGGCTCTGACTCATTTCCATTTCTAAAGGGTAGCCTTTCAAATCGCCGAGATCCATCATACCACCACGGCTCTTGCCTGACTTTCCTGTCTCTGGAGTTTTGATCTTATCAGTAACCCAAACCGTCATTTTGCTTTCTTTTTTATCCTTTCCAACAGAAGTTATAATGGCCTTTGTACACTCGTACCCTGCAATTGTTTTTTTCTCCGTTGTGTATTCCACTTTTGGTTTCGGGTCTTTTTCCTTGCTCTTGTTATCCGCTTCAATTTCTTCTTTTGTTGCGGTATAACCCGATTTATTACCCATCTGCTCGTTGAGCGCTGTTAGTTTTTTTCCGTCAAACACCGTAATGTTAGAACCCATCATGCTCGACATTTCGCTTTTGTGCTTATCGCCTTTGATATAATTTACAATTTCCTGCTCTCCAAAACCTGCATATTCAGGAGGTAGACCTTCAACCTTCACGTTCATTTTTACCGTAACATTATCCTGTGCAATACAAAAAGATGCTGCAAATAATGAAAGCGCTACAGTTGTGATAATTTTTTTCATTCGATTAGTTTTTAAATTTGATTAAGAAGTCCAAATATAATGCCAAGATAAAGATTATACTGTGTTAAAATAAGTAAAATGGATAGACGGTTGATTTTACTGAAGGTTGTCGAAAAACTTCTTCATTTCTTCTTTTGAGACTATTTTTAAGGAAGCCGGAATCTCAAAAGCATTATCAGGCACCTCATTCTGGTTAACAGACTTGGCTACAAAATGCATTTCTAATCCCATCTTTTTTGCCCGGTAATCCATTAAAACGCCTTTTACTTCGTGATAAGGATTTAAGGCATTACAGTTTTCCATTCCGAGTTCCTTTGTGTACCACGCATCAAATTTTAAGTTGGGGTCATTAGCCATAGTCACTTTCAGTTTATGACATTTATGCCCGGCTATTTTTTTTGTTTCCTTGGTTTCTTCTATTTTAAGTTCGTAATCCTTATTATCCATTGCAACATCTTTTTCGTTTTCAATACAGGCTTGTTTAATATCCATGAATTTAACGGTTTGCGCAACGGTTTTTGATTTTAAATCGCCAATGATTGCGGTATTAAACATACCCATTGTACTCATTTCCATTACAAATTTATCGCCCTTGTATTTGAGAGTGGCCGAACTTGGCGCCAGGCCATAAAGAGGATGCTGTTCATCAACCGCTTTGGTATCAAACTCTATGGTTCCTTCTTCATTTCCACCTTTTTTTACTCCGCCACCGCAGAAGGAAAAAATTAATGCAATTTGGATTAACAGGAAAGCGCGAAATATAAGGCGGAGGTTGACCAATTTTATTTTATGATTGGCTAAAGTAAAGATTATATTTAAATAAAAAAACAAAAGCCATTCTTTTTTAGAATGGCTTAAATACCGCGATTTGGGTTATTTTTCGAATTATTTTAAAGTGACTGTTTTTTCAGTGCCCTTGCCTTCTTCAAGCTTGATGATGCCGGTTCCGGTCAATGTTCTTGTTCCAACAATTTTGGTTGCCTTAATATCGTAAATAGCAGGCAGTTTAAAGGTGAATCTCACGGTTCCGCTTTCATCAGATGTGCCATTTGCTTTAAGATCGGCGGTAACAGTGCCTCCCTTGGAAGTTTTAATAGTAGCGTACAGTAAAACGTTTGCGTTGCTTACAACGCCTGAGCTGTCAACGCAATTAATGGTTGCTTTACAGTCAGTATTTTTCTGACAGGATGTGCCGGTTAAAAGAAAACACGAGAGAAAAAACCCTGCAACTAAAATAATTAAAGCTTTCATAATTGGTATATTAGCTTAACAAATATAGTAAATTTGTTAATATGAATACGTTATTAGGCTTATTATTTTGTGTAAGCGCCTTGGGAATGAGCCTACAGGGCCAGACACTGAGTAAAGAAACCGTTATTATTGAAACTGTTTACGGCAAAATAAAACTCAAATTATATGAAGAAACCCCGCTGCATAAGGCTAATTTCCTCAAACTTGCCAGACAAAAGTTCTTTGACTCCTTGTTGTTTCACCGTGTCATTAACAATTTTATGATCCAGGGTGGCGATGCGCTTAGCAGGAACGCCAAACCAGGTGATTCCCTTGGTCATGGCGATATTGGCTATACCGTTCCTGCCGAACTAAACACTAAACTTATTCATAGAAAAGGAGCCCTGGCGGCGGCAAGAGAAGGCGATGATGTTAACCCCAAATTTGAATCCAGTGCCTCTCAGTTTTATATTGTTATGGGTAATAAAAGAACCCTGGAAGACCTGAAAAAATACGAAGAACGCATTAACAAAACGCATTTTACCAATTGTGCGCGCGCTTTTATGAAAACGGAACAGGGCAAAAAACTAAAACAAACCTATAGCCGGCTCAAAACTGAAAGTAAAACTGACAGTGCAGAATGGATAAATAAACAAATAGAAACCACTATTCAAACTGAACACTTAAAAACGCCTGAATACAAATTTAACGAAACACAGGTAAAAGCTTATACAGGCATTGGCGGAACGCCACACCTTGATGGAACTTACACTGTGTTTGGAGAAGTGATTGAAGGCCTTGAACTTATTGATAAAATAGCAGGAGTTAAAACCGATAAACGCGACCGGCCACTTGAAGATATTCGCATGAAAGTTACAGTGCTGGAATAAATATTTTATTTACTTTTAACCTCTTATTAAAACCTATGACAAAGATAAAATTTGGAACCGATGGCTGGCGCGCGATAATAGCTCAGGACTTTACAGTTGACAATGTAGCACGCGTTACAGAAGCCACAGCAAAATGGCTTTTGAAAAACAACAAAAATGCAAGTGTTGTGGTTGGCCATGATTGCCGCTTTGCCGGAGAACTTTTTGCCGAAACAACCGCGAAGGTTTTTATCGCTCATGGCATAAAAGTTTTTTTAGCCAAAGGTTTCATCAGCACTCCAATGATCTCCCTTGGCGCTGTACGTTTAAAAACCAGCCTTGGAATAATCATCACCGCTTCGCATAATCCGGCTTCTTACAACGGGTATAAGATAAAGGCTCATTACGGCGGTCCGCTTGGTCCTGAAAAAGTTCAGGACATAGAAGATATTATTCCAGAAAAATATACTGTGGATTTTAACGCAGTAAATCTTAAGGAAGCAGAAAGCAAAGGTCTGCTTGAAATGATTGATCTTGAAGACATGTACATCAAACATGTGGAAAGCAGCTTTGATCTTAACGCCATCAAAAATTCTAAAATGAATCTGGCTTACGATAGCATGTTTGGAGCAGGACAACGTGTAATGAAAAAACTTTTTCCTGATATTTATCATTTGCATTGCGATCATAATCCGGGGTTCCATGGTCAGGCGCCCGAACCCATACATAAAAATCTTACGGAGTTCAGCAATTTTATTAAGGATAAAAAAAATATCTCCTGCGGTCTGGTTACTGATGGCGATGCCGATAGAATTGGTCTTTACGACAACGAAGGGAATTTTGTTGACTCACATCACATCATTTTATTACTCATCCATTATCTCGTAAAGTATAAAGGTCAGACAGGAAAAGTAGCAACTGCGTTCAGCACAACGGTTAAAATTAACAATATGTGCAAGCATTATAACCTGCCCTTAGATGTTGTAAAAATTGGCTTTAAATACATTTGCGCAATTATGGTAGCCGAAGATGTTTTGGTGGGTGGCGAAGAAAGTGGCGGCATTGCTATCAAAGGACATATTCCTGAACGCGATGGCATTTGGATGGGACTTACCATTTGGGAATTTATGGCAAAAACCGGAAAGAGTCTTAAGGAACTGATACAGGAAGTGTACGATATCACCGGCACATTCTGGTTTGAGCGTAATGATTTGTATATCGATGAATCTATTAAAAATAAAGTGCTGGAGAATTGTAAAGCCGGCGTTTATAAAGAATTCGGAAAATATAAAGTGCAGCGCATTGATGACCTTGACGGATGGAAATTCTTTTTTGATGACAATACCTGGATGATGATTCGCGCGAGCGGTACAGAGCCTGTATTGCGCACCTACGCGGAAGGAGCCAACAAAGCAATTACAGATGAGATTCTCGCCGAAACAAAAAAAGTTCTGTTGGGTTAATAATTTAAATAAAAAATGAAAAAACTACTCTTCATTCCCCTACTCGCCTTAGCTGCTTGTGTAAATGTAAACAAAGATGATAACGGTGTTGAAGTTAAAGTGGGTACCGATTCGAAAATCAGGAATAACATTCAGCTGGAAGAACACGGATTAAAAGTAGAGCAGGCGTTTTTATTGTTTGAAGACGGAACACTGGTACCGCAGAATAACGAAACTACTGTTGGTAAAAAAATACTGATGCGTCTTATTTTAGGCGATGGTTTTAAAGAAAGAGATGGCAAGGTTTTTCCCGGTGCCTCGGAAGTGATAGAGACCAACACCGGTGAAGTTGCTTTAAATGAAAAAGATCTTTTCGCCTCTTACGACTCAACGGGTGTAAGCATCAAAGACGCTAAATTTTTAACGCTTTCCGCCATCATCACTAAAATCGATAAACTCTACGATTACTTTGTTGTGAAGTTTAAGATCTGGGATAAAAACTCTACCAACTATGTTAGCGGGTCATTTAAATTTTACGTAAAATAATAACACATGCCTACCGAAGGAACAAAAGAAAAACCGTGGAAATTAAAAACCCCGCCACTAACATCCGATTATGAAATGTATAAAGATGTAAAAGACGGAAAGGAAGTAATTTTTTGTGTAGTTGGAAAAACTACACTTATTTATGACGCGAGCTGCCTTAAAGACCTGCACACGATGCTTAAGAAACATGGTGACTGGATGGAGCTCGGCAGTGCCGATGAACAAAAGCCTGCTAAAGAAGGCACTGTTGAAGCCTGGGGCAGATCAGAAAAAAATCCGGTGAGTGGCTGGTACGGTTTAAAAAAAGGACTACGGGGAAGATTTGGAATGTATATTCCACCGCTTATGGAAAAGCTTGGATTAGCGGTAGTAACACACGATCCAAAAGGAAATAAAATGCGGGCCAGATAATAATTTTATTTAGCGATATCCACCTGATAACACGTGTAAAATATATTTTGCTTTTATGCGTAATCGGCTTTACCCTTCCGGCGCAACAAAATATTAATGATTCTCTTTCAAACCTTCTTAAGAATACACCTTCTGATACGTCTAAAATAATTCTTTTAAATATATTGTGCGAACATCAATGGTACATTGGCAACTATCTTCCCGCAAAAAAATACAACGATTCAACCTTTGAGTTAATTAATAAAAAATCAGCTTATTCAAACGACATTGAAAAAAAATTTTATCTTAAACAAAAGGCAAACGCCTTAAATAATCTGGCTATTATTCAAAGGTACCAAGGTGATTATCCTGAAGCGTTAAAAAATCATTTTACAGCACTAAAAATCAGAGAACATATAAATGATCTTAGAGGAATCGCCCGATCATTACTTGGGATAGGCTCTATTTATAATTTTATGGGCAATAAGAAATTAGCCCTTGATTACAAATTAAGATCGAAAAAAATTTCGGAAACCCTTAAGGACTCAGCCAACATTGCAAAAGTAAACAGTCACATAGGACAGATTTACTTTGAAATGGGCGATTACACAAACGCACTTGAATATCAGAATAGCGCATTACTTATATACATTCATACTAAAAACATGCTTGGTCTCGCTGACGCCTACAATTATATTGGTTTAATAAACGAAAAGAATAAGAATTACAAATGGGCACTTGATAACTACCACCTATGCCTTGTCATAAGCAGTGGCCTTGGATCAAAGGAACAAACCATTGAAGCCAATAAATTTCTTGGTTCTCTATACGTTAAACTTAAAAAACCCAGAGAGGCGTTAAAGTTTCTTAATGCCGGCCTTGCGCTTTCCAAACAAATCGGTACTAAAGAACATCAAAAAGACATTTATAAGGTTCTAACCACACTTGATAGTTCGCAAGGTAATTTTCCTGCTGCGTTTCAACATTTTAAATTACATGTTGCTTACCGCGATAGTCTCGTAAATCAGCGATCTTCCGAACAGGTATCCCTCCTACAGTCTGAGTTCGATAACGACAAAAAAGAACAGGCGCGTGTTCTTAAGGAAAAAGAGAAGGAAATTATAAGGGAGGAAAAAGAAAAACGGCAAAGCCTTATATTAACTGCTGTTTTAACGGGGTTAGCTCTGATGTGTATCTTGTTTGTTGTAATATTAAAAAGCTTTAAGCAAAAGCAAAAAGCTAATAAAGAGTTGTTACTCAAAAACGAAATTATTAAAAAACAAAAAAAAGAAGTCGACGAAAAACAAAAAGATATCCTTGACAGCATCCGGTATGCTAAAAGAATCCAGCAGTCACTCCTCCCAACCGAAAAATACATTCATAAGATTTTAGGAAGAGATTAATGAAACAGGATCAAAAACCCTACGCAATAGAAAAAAGTCTTACAAAGGCCCATGAATAAAAAAACTCCGCACTAATTTCTATGCATGTAAATAATAACATGCCTCTTCTTCCTTAATAACTTTATTTAAGTTGAATTTGCAGTTAAGTAACCTAATACCTTTAAACAAAAAAGCCGCCTCCATTAAGGAAGCGGCTTTTGAATTTACATTCGCATTTTATTATTTCATCTTAAACGCGGCCTTCACCTTGGCTACGTAATCAAGCTTCTCCCAGGTAAACAATTCTACCTTCATGGTTTTTGTTTTGCCATCCGGCGCTTTAAACGTTTTTGTTACAATTTCATTCTTGCGACCCATGTGTCCGTATGCTGCAGTTTCGCTGTACATTGGCGTGCGTAATTTAAAACGCTGCTCAATAAAGTAAGGGCGCATATCAAACACACTCTCCACAATTTTAGCGATCTGACCATCGGTCATTTTCACTTTCGCGGTTCCGTAAGTATCAATAAAAATTCCCATTGGCTGTGCAACGCCAATCGCGTAAGAAACCTGAACCAGTACTTCAGAACAAACACCTGCAGCTACCAGATTTTTTGCAATGTGACGTGTAGCATAAGCTGCTGAACGATCAACCTTGCTCGGATCTTTTCCTGAAAATGCCCCACCACCGTGAGCGCCTTTTCCACCATAAGTATCCACAATAATTTTACGGCCTGTTAAACCCGTGTCGCCATGCGGACCGCCAATTACGAACTTGCCAGTTGGGTTAATATGATAAGCGATCTTATTGTTGAATAAATGAGCGTATTTAGGATATTTCTTTTTTACGCGCGGAATTAAAATTCCTACAATATCCTTTTTAATTTTTGCGAGCATCTTCGGCTCATCATCAAAATCATCGTGCTGCGTTGAAACCACAATCGCATCAATACGTACAGGAACATTATCATCGCTGTATTCTAAGGTTACCTGCGATTTTGCATCCGGACGAAGATATTTTATTTCTTTATTCTCGCGGCGTAACGCTGCAAGCTCAATTAAAATACCATGTGCAAGGTCGAGCGCTAATGGCATGTAGTTGGCCGTTTCGTTAGTGGCGTAACCAAACATCATGCCCTGGTCACCGGCACCCTGCTCTTCTTTTTTCTTTTTATCAACGCCCTGGTTAATATCTGCTGATTGCTCATGTATTGCAGAAAGAATACCGCAGGAGTTAGCCTCAAACATATATTCCGATTTCGTGTAACCAATTTTACGAATCACTTCACGTGCAATTTCCTGCACGTCCAGATATGCCTTTGATTTTACTTCACCTGCAAGAATAACCTGTCCGGTAGTTACAAGAGTTTCACAGGCAACTTTACTGTTAGGATCAAATGCTAAAAAATTATCAATGAGTGCGTCCGAGATCTGATCGGCTACTTTGTCCGGGTGTCCTTCTGACACCGATTCTGAGGTGAATAAATATCCCATGTTGGAGGTTAGATTTGTGTTTTTTTAAATTGTGATTTCAAATGTAGTGTAATGCTTGAAATAATCAAACTATTTAGAGGCGCTGAGCTTAATTTCATAGCCTTCCATAATCTGGTTGCAAAGCAGTTTTTTACAGGCTTCGTCAACTTTCGCTTTTGCAGCGGCTTCCGAGGCAGCTTCAATCTCAAGAGTAATGTGCTTGCCTATACGAACATTTTCAATTTCAGGAAGACCCAGGTTTTTCATCGAACCGGTTACTGCTTTCCCCTGTGGGTCAAGTAAAGCCTTGAGCGGCATTACATCAATATCAGCTATAAATTTCATTTGTGTTTAATTTGTGTTTTTGGAAGTGCTAATTTAATAAGTTCAAAGCACTTATGCATCAAGGTTAGCTAAATGTTTAAAAGTATAGGTCTTTGGGCGTGTCCCCGCAAAGAGGCGGCGGGGCCGGGCTGTCACTACTCGCTTTTTTTATTTGCCCTTGACGCTGAAGCTTGCGCCACCGCAAAAGCTTTAGCGCACGCGGTTAGCGTAGGCGCCGTGACAAATAAAAAAGAGCTCAAACAGGCCGTTCCATCCCTCACGCGGGTTTTCGTTAGCCTTTTCGCAAGCCCTTCCAAAGTTTAAAACTTTGGAAGGGCTTACCTCGATTCTTTCGGTTTAAAAAACCAATTATTTACAAGAGAAAATAAAATATACGATATAATAATCAGCGGAACCCCGATGAACTGAAGCGTTGCCAGTAACACCCCACTCCATATTAAAAACACATAACGTATCTCATTGCCATTCCAATTCAAATGTTTGAATTTTAGCGAGAATAAAGGAATTGGTGACAGCAATAAAAGTGACATGAAAACACAAAGAATGCTTAACCCCACATGACTTGAAAGTACTGCGACAACTAAAGCATTTTTGTTAAAGGCTGCGATAAGTGGCAGACAAGCAATAAAAATTCCGTTTGCCGGCGTCGGAAGGCCAATAAATGATTCAGACTGCCGCGTATCGTTATTAAATTTTGCTAAGCGTATTGCGGATAGAATAGGAATAATAAAAGCTATGTAGGATAAACACGAACGAGTAGCTAAATTCGCATTCTTCCAAATATCTCCAAAGTCAGATATATCCGTTTGGCCTGAACTTATCGCTGCAACGTCAATTAATTTAAACATGATAAACCCAGGCACAACGCCAAACGTTACCATGTCTGCAAGGCTATCCAGGTCTTTTCCAATGGCGGAAGTAACGTTTAATAACCGCGCAGCGAATCCATCCAGAAAATCAAGCACTGCTGCAATACCCACTAAATAAGCGGCCCATACCAAATCGCCCTCAAAGCATTTTACAATGGCTAAACAGCCGCACAATAAATTTCCGCAGGTAATGGCATTGGGTATGTTTCGCTTAATCATACTGGGAGTAAATATAACATTTATCCCCTGTTCTTCATTTGAAAAATCAAATGAAGAACGATGTAAGAAAATCACCTTCGTAATATATATTTATCGTGTGAAAGTGATTTTCTATTCCGATAGCTATCGGAAGGGATCAACCCAAAAATGCAGATAGCGCGGCTCATCCTTCGCCTTCTACTGCATAATTTGGGTTTATAAAAGTACATTTGTGAAGCAGATCTTTTAATTATTTGAATGTTTAGTTCTAAAAACAACCGTACAGATTTTTTCTTTTTCGCGCTTATCTGCGTACTCGTCATTTATGTGGTTTGCCGCGCAGCTTTAATCGATATCACACATGATGAAGCCTATTCGTTTTACAACATGAAAAAATTCTGGTACGTTGAGGCACTTTGTACCGGTAACACGCATTGGTTAAACAGCGCCGCTATTAAACTAGCAATTCTCTTTAACCAGGAAAGTCTGCTTGCTATTCGATGGTTCACTATTATCTCTGCATTCGTTTTTTTCCTTGTTACTTTTTACTGGATCAGCTCAGTAAAAGAATTACACTTAAAGCTTTTGATTTTCTCAGTTCTTTTACTCAATCCATACATACTGGATTATTTTTCAATAGCCCGCGGCTATGCATCCGGACTAATGTTCCAGGCTCTTGCATTATACTGTTTCGTCAGCGCTGTTAAATCTCAAAAGAAATATCTTGGTTTTCTTTCTCTGTTTTTTGCGGGATTAAGTCCGCTTTCAAATTTCAGCTATATTTATTTTTTCATGGCTTTTTGCCTAGTCTATTTTTTTGTTTATTATTTCAAAACAGGTTTTTCGTTTTTTAAAAACAAAAAGTTTTACCGCGATCTTTTATATTCTATCTGCATTTCTGCTCTTGTGATCAGGGCTTTTATTTTCATGACCAAATGCTCTAACGATGTAGTCGGAGCAGGCACGCCTCTTTTGTCAGAATTTTTTCATGTTTTTACCGATGGATTAATTTACCGCAAGTTGCAGGTGTCTGTGGACACGCTCACTATTTTGTCGGGGTTTGTTTTCGCTCTCATTTTGGCTTCAACGGCCTATGGCATTGTTTTGCGTAAAAAACACAGGAACCCGCTCTATCTATATGCCAGCTGCATCCTTGTCATAATCCTCTCGGTTACCGCCCTTAATTATTTTTGTTTTCATCTTGTGTTACCTTACTATCGCAGCGCCGTTTTTTTATTTCCCACAACTGCCATTTGTTTTATTTGCTTCATCAATGCGCTTATAAAAAACATTCTGCTGAAAAAAATGGCTATGTACAGCATATCCCTTCTGTTGTTCATTAATTTCCTTTTCAGTATTAATTTCAAATGGGTTTTTGATTTTTACATCCAGGCCAATTTAAAAGACAGCTTCACCTATCTTGAAAAAGAAGGCGCACGGCATGTTGGAATAAGTCCTGAACTATACGGTGGTTACCGCAATTATTATCAGATGACCTGGAAGTATCATTACAGTTTTTTTGGAGAACCTATTCATACCAATTTGCCGAAAGGTATCAGCAAAAATAAAAACAGGCTAAAAGAATTTGATCATATTGTGCTGTTTCCACCTTACGACATGAGTTATTACAAGAACAATCAAGTGAAATTTACGGCTGAGAAAATCTTTCCTGAAACAGGAACGCTTATTTTAAAAGTAAGAGCAGACTAAATGTTTATCCCAACTTTCCTGAAAGCTCTTCCCAGCGCTCCATTTCGCGCTCCAGATCTTTTTTCCAGGTATTGTATTTATTAAAGAAAGACTGATCGCCCATTAATTTCTCGTACTCTTTTGGATCGGATAATTTGGTATCTGCATTTTTTATTTCGCCCTCAAGACGTTCAATATTTTCTTCTACTTTCTTAAGTTGACTGCGTAATATCTTTAGATCAGCCTCTTTGGCCTTATCCTTCTCAACTGCTGCTGATACGACATTACTTTCCTGCTTCGCAGTTACTTTTTCTTCTTTCTTCTCCTTTTTATCAAGATCGAGTTCGTTCAAGCGTTCCACTTTACGCAGCTGCATGAATTCTTCAATATCGCATAAATGTTCTTTTACTTTGCCATCGCGGAATTCAAATAAACGGTTACAGATACCCTTCATAAAATCCCTGTCGTGACTTACCATCACAACCGTGCCTTCATAATCTATCAATGCTTTCTTTAAAATGTCTTTTGAGCGAATGTCAAGGTGATTGGTTGGCTCATCCATTAAAAGAAGATTGTAAGGCTCGAGCAACAATTTACATAATGCTAACCGTCCGCGTTCTCCTCCGCTTAATACCTGTACCTTTTTATCAATATCATCGCCCCTGAAAAGAAAAGAACCCAGCAAGCCTCTCACCTGCCGGCGAACCTCACCAACCGCGGCTTCATCAATGGTTTCAAAAACTGTTTTTTTCGGGTCCAGTTTTTCTTCCTGGTCCTGCTCAAAATAACCCATCAATACACTATGGCCCAATTGCACAGTGCCGTCAAAAGGAACTTTCTTAGCTATCATCTTCATCATCGTACTTTTCCCTTCACCGTTTCTTCCAACAAGACCAATCTTTTCGCCCTTGGTAATTATAAACGTTGCGTCATCAAAAATTTGTTTATCACCATATTTTTTTCCGGCATGCTCAACTGTTATTACAATTTTGCCGCTATGAGCCGGCGGCGGAAAACGGAAATTCATAGAAGCAGTATCCATGTCATCCACCTCAACTTTTTCCATCCTGTCCAGTTTCTTAATCAACGATTGCGCGAACGAAGCTTTACTTGCTTTTGCGCGGTATTTATCGATGAGTACTTCTGTCTGGTTGATTATTTTTTGCTGATTCTTCTGCGCGTTCTCCTGTTGTTCAATACGCTCCTGGCGTAAGACCAGGTAACGTGAATAATTTGTTTTATAGTCGTAAACTTTTTGATTTACAATTTCAATTGTACGCGATGTTACAGTATCTAAAAATGTTTTATCGTGACTGATCAGCACAACAGATCCTGCAAATGTTTCCATAAATTCTTCCAGCCACATAATCGCTTCAATATCGAGGTGATTGGTAGGCTCATCCAGTAAAAGAATATCGGGTTTTTGTAATAGTAACTTTGCAAGTTCAATGCGCATTCTCCATCCCCCGCTAAACTCTGCAGTTTGGCGATCAAAGTCTTTACGATCAAAGCCAAGTCCTTTCAGAATTTTTTCAATCTCTTCGTTTTTATTGGCCGCACCCATGATATCGAGGCGCGAATAAATTTCAGTCTGCTCTTCGATCAACTTCATATACGCATCACTTTCGTAATCCGTGCGTGTTTCCATAGCATGGTTAACTCCCTCCAGACGTTCTTCAAGTTTTTGAATTTCCTGGTAAGCAGTTTCCGTTTCCATAAAAACAGTCCTTCCGTGCTGGTGAATCATATCCTGTGGAAGATATCCGATCCTGCAATCGCGTGGCACTGCGATCTCTCCTTTTGTGGGATTTTGTTCGCCTGCCAAAATCTTAAGCAATGTACTTTTTCCGGCACCGTTTTTACCTGCCAAACCGATACGATCTTTTAGGTTTATCAAAAAAGAAATATTGTCGAACAGGTTGTACCCTCCGAAACTCACTGTAACACCGTTAACCGAAATCATTGAATAAGAAATTTTAATTTTAAAACAGGCTGCAAAGATAGGGAATTAATCGCTGCTATTTCGAAGATTCAGAGGCCGCCGGGGCCCTATTTCACAGAATTTGGATGTTTCTCAGAATAGAAGCCACTAATTTCCTCTTAACGCCAATTTTATGATACGAAAAATAGTACAATGTGAGACTGTATATTCCGGCGCGGGAAATCTATTCCTTGAGAACGCTGATCAATTATTATATGGCCGGGCTTGCTTGAATAGAAATATTCTTTTCTTGTCTATTCTTTCGATGAGTTTAAATTCAACATCCATTCCAAAATCTTTATACTCTGTTTTATTCCACAAACGATATACTTCGTAAAAATGTTTCTTGATGGCTTCGAGCTGAAGGGTGAGGTCCATTAACTCATCACCTGTTAGTAGGGAATTGTCATTGCTTAAAGATGAAAAACAGATCCAATCCGCGGCGCGTGTTTTATTGTAGAAAGAAGCATAACTGTTGTTCATGTATGAAACTACTTGCTCGCAGGTTATTCCGGGTTTTGGCGACACCACTTCTTCCTCGCCTTTCTGCATATTTATCACAAAGCCGAAATCGTAACTGCGGTATAAATTTTTGGTCACCGCAACGCCATTCAGAATTTCATCATCCACTGCCGGGTGAACCAGCACCGCCATGAAAACAGTTGCGTGATTGATATTAAAAAATGTTCTTTCCTTAAACGCCCTAAGGGTCCATAAACTGGCCCATACTTTTTTAATAGCGGCCTCAACGCTTTTCAACGAGTCATTTAAATTTCCGGTTTCAGAAGTATAAAGTCCTGCGCCATTAAATCCCGACTCATCCTCGCAATTGGAAGAAGAACGGAAACGAATCTTTATTTTTCCAAACCGCTCAAGACACATTGCATTAATTGCTGCAGCCATTGCTTTTTCAAGAGGCCATTTTTTAATTGAAGACCTGATTTTTTTTAACTCAAGATCCACAAGGCTGTCATTTTTTAATAACGCTGTATCATTAAGCAATGCGGAGACTAGCAGGTTGGTTTTACTTTGCCTTATATGTTCTGCATAATAAAAAAAAGGTATTCCGAAAGCCTTTGCGGGAGTGACAAGACCCACTTTCTTGTATTTTATTTTTTTTAGTTCAGCCAGGTTGCACACTTTTGAGCCGTATGATTTTTTGCTTTTGTAAGATAATTTCAGGAGATCTGCCATGAGCTTATTTACCGTATCAGCTTCCAGATTTTTTTTCCGGACGTTTTTAATTGTTTTATTTGTTTCCGCGCTAGCTCTAATAATTTTAATCCTATCCTTACCAACCGTTATTTCTACCATCTGATTATCATATTTTCTTATCGAGTCGTTTGTAAAAATATTTTTCTGCGCGGCGCAGGGCGTTTTCCGGCTCGCGGTTAAAAGACAAATGTGACTTAACGGGGTTTGAAATTCGTTGGTTACAACCGCTTTGCAAACGGGCAATTGGTTAGAAGTACCGTTTAGTATGAGAATAAACGATGAGTAGTCTTTGTTTTTGCGAAGCGAATCAGCGGATATAAATTTTAATATTCCGGTAGTTTTGCCTGCGTAAATGGACTGATAGTTTTGATTTTTAAAAAGCTCATCACTTGTAAGCGTCTGATAGTTTTTTTGCAATTCTTTTTTACGACGCAGCAAAACAGTTGAGTTTAAGAGAAGTTTAAACTGGTCTTGTTTGAAAAATGTTTGTTTCACTTTCTCAACCAGGATACTTATCATTTCATCATTCGGATCGTCGCAGGCGGCGAATTGAAGAAAATAATTTTTTGTATTTACATTATAATTAAATGTTGCCAGGATGTAATCCCTGTCGTTACCAGAACTATAATTCCTTGAATTAAACTGTTCCAAATCCTGCTGATCGTTTAATATTTCCTGCACAAACACGTGATGCCAACGGTAACGTTTCGATTCTATGTAGTAAATTTTTTTGGAAGTAATAGAATATACCACCTTAACGCACTCAACTCCGTTAAAGTTTTTCGAGAGCGGCTCTCCTTTAAGTAAATCAAATTCCTTTTTGGATTCGATTTTATTCAAATAGGCGGGAGCTTTTTGTCCGTAGCATAAACTTACCAGAAGCTGGAAAATTAAAATGAGACGCGTTAATTTTTTTCGGGTCATTGGCGGGGGATGATTACGCTTATGCTAATGTAGCAAAAAACAGCCGGCAGTAGATGAAATTTGCCCTGCTCTGTGAGAGACGGAAATGATTTCTACACAATTTTGATAATAGTGAGGCAGTGGGGGCTGGCACAATGTTGTAATTACTCTTTTTTAGTATGATCTATTCACTGACTTTCATCCTTGTGATGAAACCATTGAATTAAACACTGATAACTTACCAATACTAAGACTTCAGATGCCTAATGATCATCAAAGATTAAGGCTCCTTCGGGAGCCTTATTTTTTAACCGGAATAAAGAAAACCTCAACCCTCCGATTTTTCTCGCGGCCTTCCTGCGTTGAATTAGTCGCCACCGGAATCTCATCGGCATATCCCTGCGTTTTAATCCGCGTTTTAAATTCCGGAAGCGCGTTTACAAAAAAAGTTTTAATAGATAAAGCTCTGTTTTCCGAAAGCTTTTTATTTGCCATCTTATTTCCTATACTATCTGTGTGGCCCTCGATTACTATATTAAAGACCGGGTTTTCTTTTAATTCTTTTATAATGGCATCCAGATCTTTCTTAGCCTCAGGTTTTATTTTTGATTCATTCGTATTAAATAGATATAGCGAATTCAATGATAATTGTTTGGCTGAACCAATTGCGGCCACGGCGTCAATATCCGCACCAGGCCAAACCCTGTCCCCGTTTTTTGCGCTTGTTTTTGCATCCTGCAATTTAATGTAACTGAAAATTTCCCCGGGCGCAGTGGAGTCCCCAATGTCTACCAGAGCGTTGCCTCCGCCTATTTTCCCCACATTTTTCCAGTTCTTTCCATTTTTCGAAACATACAGGATAGTTTCTTCTATGTATCTGCCTACTTCAAAAATATACAGATCCGGCCCATCAATGTTTACCAGCGCATTATTGGTAAACGCAAGTACAAGTTCGCCGCCAATACCAAGCGAAACAAAACCTGTAACCTGCTGTTCATTAAAGTCAGGCAAGCCCACGGCATCCTTTGGGTTAGCGTTCAGTTCCATCGGCGCGGGTTTTCCGGGAACGAAGGAGATCAACTTGTCCGCAAAAGAAAGATCCCCAAGTGGCAATTTTATTTTTCCTCCGTGACCATTATTGTACTCTTTCTCTGTTTGTGAAAAAGAAAAGAGCGTAGCAATAAAACAAAAAAGAAGACAGGAGATTTTACACATAGATTAAAAGCTATTTATTTTTTCAAATATTTCCAGTTCCTGATCTTTCCTTCGCTCATCCATTCTACTGCCGTTTCAAGACGCGAAGCCCGTGTGGTTTCGGTCTTAGCCTCTGTAACCCAAACTATGTATTCCTTTTTTTGTGAAGCACTGAACCCTTCGAATGTTTTTAACGCTTTTTTATTTTTTGTTAGGGCGGTCAGAAAGTAATCGGGAGCTTTAACTACTTTTGTTACCAGCGCTTTTGTTTTAGCCGGAAGTTTTATCCCTTCATCGTTTAACTGTTTGGCTTCTTTAATATATTTTAAAATCACTGCATCTTTCGGAAGATCTTTTAAGGAAGTTATTCTCCCCAAATGTCCCATGGCTTCTTCGCTTTTGGCCTTTTCCACCAGCCTTTTTGAGTCACTGAGGAGTGAAGCCTTCCAGAACCCGATCGCGCAGTGCTGTTTAAAAGCGGCCATGCTGCACATCATACTCCCTTTATAATCAAAATGCGGAAAACTCCATTTCATGGTTTCTTCCGCCTCCGGGCAAGCCTGGTGCACCAATTCGCGAAAATGTTTCAGAATGGGTTGTGCAAACTCAGCCGACCTGCTAATATATGCATCAATGCGTTTATCCTTTTTTGTCATACCGTGTGCTTTCGAAGGTAAAAATACTTTTTTTTAACAGCGCGGCCAAACCTGCCACGCAGCCAGGTCCACAAGCCTTGTCAATTTTTCCCCACTTTGAGTTATGTAAGATGACATAAGAACGTGTCTAGTATTCTTCTTTTTGAAACACATCCAAAAAATCATAAAAATTCTGTTTTCATTCTTTAAGTCGCCAGGAGAATTAAAACCATCGCCATGAAGTACTAATTTTTTGTCAGCTGTTTAAAATTGAAATTGCACTTTTAAATGTAATGTTTTCATGTCCTCGCAAATACATTGATACCAAAGGGTTACAGAGACTCTCTTTAAGCCGACACAAGACCAAAATTTATATATCATGTTACGACCTTCCGTAATACAGCGCTGGCACTAGCTTTGGTATATATAAAGTAAGAAGATAATATCAAGCACCATGGACCAGAAGATCAAATACCTCGAAAACCTAAGAAAAAAGGGCTACACGGAAAGTTTTACCGCCACCTCTACTTCACGCATTTTAACCGACCATAAAAAACTTTATGGACCGGAAGAGATAAAAATAACAAGTTTTTATACTTATTCAGAAGACACTGATCCGCAAGATTATTCAGTTGTATACGCCATTGAAACGAATGACGGAAAAAAAGGAATATTACTGGACCCACATTGTAAAAGTCCTGATGACAATGTGGAAAGCTTTATTAACAGCATAAAACAAGCCCGGCAAAACAAAAAATCCTGGTTCAGTCAGCCATGGCAAAAAATGTTCAAGGTAAAATTTTCGATGAATGTATGACTGACTAACCGTCGGGCATCGGTTATACCCACAGCTTTTTACAAATTCGGAAGTTTTAATTTTAAACGTTGATTAATTCAGCCTCTCAATACGACTGCTTACGATAATTTTTCAGAAAAATTTTCTTTAACATGTTTGCTTATAAAAGTGGAGAGCCCCTTACCCGCTTCAGCCAATATCTTCATCTTTTCCACTTGCACGCGTCCTGGCCTTTCATAGTCGTATAAATAAATTTCGCCCGTGCCGAATTGAATTTTAATAAAGGTTTCGCCTATTTCATAAGATCTTACTCCGGAATTTCCACCCCGATGTCTGTACCGCTTCATCGTATGCTCTTTAACAAGAAACATACAAAAAAAGTTCCCGGGTAAAATTAATCCACAAATACTATTTTCAGCGTTTCGGAAGTAATTGAAATGACCTTGATTTTCATTTTGACTTTTCCATTCACGTCAGAAATATCCAGAACTTTTTTCTTCTTATCGTAGGTGTATTTACAGTCAACGATGTAATGCGCATCCGTTTCCCCTACCTGCAGTACTTTACACGTGCCATTTTTACTGAATTCGATACTTTGTCGGAAACGGCTCGGTGGAAACGCGTGGTCACAGGTACGATATAGTTTTTCCTGGCTGTTTTCTTTATTTTCTTCATAAGATGCGGCCCAGCATTTAATCATGCCATCGGGCAGCGGGGCGGATTTTTTCTGAGAATAGCCGATGAAAGAGATGAACAGGGAAAGCAGTGTTATTATTTTTTTCATGTGTTTGGTTTTAATTAAGATGGCTTTAGCAGTTAAAGTACATAGACCTTTTACGTTATTTAACAATGTATTTTAAAGGTACAGATATTTTGTATTCGGAAAGATCTCCAATTAAAAAAGCCTTCCTGGTTCTCAGGAAGGCTTTATTTTAATGCGCGCAGAACGTGTTTTTAAGACCCACAGGCGATGCAATCATCCGGATTATCAAGACTACAGCTTAATTGTGCCTGCTGCTCCTCAAACGTAAGGATGTGCGATTGTCCCCTGTCAACCAATAACTGGTCTTCGTTTCCTAAGATTTGCGCAGGCTGAGTTAAGGCATCCTGATCTACCGTAAACTTGATAGCGTCGGCGGCGGCCTTGGTACGTAAATAATACATGCCTGTTTTCAATCCTTTTTTCCAGGAATAAAAATGCGCTGAACTCATTTTTGCAAAGTTAGCATCCTGGATAAACAGGTTCAGTGATTGTGACTGATCAATAAAGGCGCCACGATCTGCTGCCATATCAATAATGGTACGCTGTTTAATTTCCCAAACTGTTTTGTACAATTCTTTAATATTAGCAGGAACTTCAGGAATTCCCTGAACAGAACCATTAGCTGCAATGATCTTATTTTTCAAACCATCGTTCCAGATTCCTAATTTCACAAGGTCACGTAATAAATGTTTGTTTACTACCACAAATTCTCCGCTTAATACACGGCGTGTGTAAATATTTGAAGTATAGGGCTCAAAACATTCGTTGTTGCCAAGAATCTGCGAGGTGCTGGCTGTTGGCATTGGCGCAAGCAATAAGCTATTGCGGATGCCGTACTTCATTATTTCTTCGCGTAATGTATCCCATTCCCAGCGTGTGCTTGGAGTTACATTCCACATATCATGCTGAAACACTCCCTTTGATACAGGAGAGCCCGGATAACTTTCGTACGGCCCTTCCAGTTTAGCAAGGTCTTTACTTGCGGTTAATGCAGCGTAATATATAGTTTCAAAAATTTCAGCATTTAATTTTTTCGCTTCTGCGCTTTCAAACGGATAGCGCATTAAAATAAAGGCGTCGGCAAGACCTTGAACACCTAAACCAATCGGGCGGTGGCGCATGTTTGAATTGCGCGCTTCCGGGATCGGATAGTAATTGCGATCTATAATTTTATTTAAATTTTTTGTAGCAACATAAGTAATTTCGAATAAGCGGTTGTGATCGAAGGTTCCTGTTTTTTCATCCACAAAACGCGGAAGGGCAAGAGAAGCTAGGTTACAAACGGCAACTTCGTCTTTACTCGTATACTCTATAATTTCAGTACACAGGTTAGAAGACTTGATAGTTCCCAAGTTCTGCTGGTTTGATTTGGAGTTGGCAGCATCCTTAAATAACATGTACGGATTTCCTGTTTCAATCTGCGCTTCGATAATAGCGGCCCATAGTTCACGCGCTTTAATTTGCTTGCGGAATTTTCCTTCAGCCTCGTATTTAGTATACAATGCTTCGAATTCGGCGCTGTGGCAATCGCTCAGCCCCGGACTTTCGTTAGGACACATTAAACTCCAGTCGCCTTCAGCTTCCACACGTTTCATGAATAAATCCGGAATCCAAAGCGCGGTAAATAAATCACGCGCACGCATTTCTTCCTTACCATGATTTTTACGAATGTCGAGAAAATCATAAATATCAGCATGCCATGGCTCAAGATAAACAGCAATAGAACCTTTCCGCTTTCCACCACCCTGGTCAACGTAACGAGCGGTTTCGTTATACACTTTAAGCATTGGAATAATTCCGTTGCTGGTTCCGTTGGTTCCTTTAATATACGAGCCTGTAGCACGGATATTGTGAATATTAATGCCAATACCACCCGCGCTTTGAGAGATCTTCGCGCACATTTTTAAAGTATCGTAAATCCCATCAATGCTGTCGTCCTTAACCTGTAATAAAAAACAGGAGCTCATTTGAGGCTTAGGTGTGCCCGCGTTGAATAATGTCGGAGTAGCATGTGTGAACCAGCGCTCACTCATTAAGTTGTAAGTCTTGATAGCAGACTCAATATCGTTTTTATGAATACCAACCGACACGCGCATTAACATGTGCTGCGGACGTTCAGCCACCATTCCGTTCATCTTTAAAAGATAGGAACGTTCTAAAGTTTTAAATCCAAAATAATCGTAACCAAAATCACGGTCGTAAATAATTGAAGAATCCAGCGTATGGGCATGCTCCATTATAATATTGTACACGTCTTCTGCAATAAGCGAAGCAGGCAGTCCGTTTTTTGGATCGATGTAGTTATATAAGGCGTGGATGGTCTTTGAAAAAGATTTGATCGTATTTTTGTGAAGGTTACTCACAGCGATACGCGAAGCCAGTTGGGCGTAGTCAGGATGGCGCGACGTTAAACCTGCTGCAGTTTCGGCTGCAAGGTTGTCTAGTTCACTGGTAGTTACACCATCGTAAACACCGTCGATTACTTTTTTTGCTACCTGTATAGGATCCACATGTGTAGGATCTAAACTGTAGCTTAATTTTTGAACGCGGGCAGTGATCTTGTCGAACTTTACTGTCTCGCGGGTGCCATCTCTTTTTATTACGAACATACGCCTATGGTTTTAGAATTTTTAGTTAATTGAGATTTTTAAATTTTATTTATAAACCCCTATACTTTTACGATTGGTAGAGCATTTGGGTTGTTTATTTATCATTTTTTGTTTTGTTTCCAGTGAAAGGTTCGGACTTACAAGTTACACTCACTTTTACTCTTCCCGATTTTAAGTTCCTTTAACATTTCAACAATCGCATGGTTAATAATTTTTAGACCGCTTTTTACAATAGAGGCTGGGATTCCCATGCCAGATAAAGTATCCGGCTTAAATAACTGCCCTAAAAGTTGAAAGTGGTTTTTTAACCGATCAGTGTGTGGCTAGAAATCTTCATCCAGCTTAAACACGTTGTTTTCCGCATCCTTACCCATAACCCCGGCTTTCTGGTACTCTGCCACGCGTTTTTCGAAGAAATTGGTTTTGCCCTGCAACGAGATCATTTCCATAAAATCAAATGGATTTGAAGCGTTGTAGAATTTACTGCATCCAAGGGCCTGTAACAAGCGGTCGGCGCAGAACTCAATATACTGGCACATGAGATCTGAGTTCATTCCTATCAGTTTCACAGGAATAGCGTCTACCACAAATTTCTTTTCGATCAATACCGCGTCGGCAATAATTTGGGTAACCTGTTCCTTGGGTAACTGATTTTTCACATAGTGCGTATAAAGCATACACGCGAAATCGCAATGCAGACCTTCGTCACGACTGATAAGTTCGTTACTGAAGCTTAAGCCCGGCATTAAACCGCGCTTTTTCAGCCAGAAGATAGAGCAGAACGAACCTGAGAAGAAAATTCCCTCTACAGCTGCAAAAGCTATCAAACGCTCGGCAAACGAGCCGTTATTTATCCAGCGGATAGCCCAGTCGGCTTTTTCGCCAACGCAAGGCACCGTATCTACCGCGTGCAGCAAATGATCTTTTTCTATAGGATCTTTAATATAAGTATCGATTAGTAAAGAATACGTTTCGGAGTGGATGTTCTCCATCATGATCTGAAAACCGTAAAAACAACGCGCTTCAGGGTACTGTACTTCGTTAAGAAAGTTAATGGCCAGGTTTTCATTTACAATTCCATCGCTGGCAGCAAAAAACGCCAAAACGTGTTTAATAAAATGTCGTTCATTATCACTTAACTTATTATTCCAATCCGTCATGTCAGAAGCAAGGTCAATCTCCTCAGCAGTCCAGAAACTGGCTTCAGCCTTTTTATAATATTCCCAGATATCTTTGTATTTAATTGGGAAGAGGACGAATCTGTCCTTGTTTTCGACTAAAATCGGTTCTGTCATAGTTTAAGTTCTTTTACGTTTTGAGTATATGTGAATGGGTGAATTTCCGTTAATGCAAATATTTAAAAAAAACGCTTGGTTACTACTTAAATGAATTAACAAGGGATAGCGAGTTTTAAACATATTCAAATTGTGCAAAACGGGCGATAACCTTTAATTGACTTGATTTCCAGCAGTGTAATAAAAAGGCAAAAAAAACACAAAAAGAGTTTGCGGGAGAACGAAATCTTTTTAAGTACAGTATAGCTAATTGAAAAAGCCCGATGGCGGGTTTTAAGTATCCACGGAGGCTAAATCCGTTCAGGAAAACTCTTAATTGAGGTTCTAAATTACCACCTTCCTCTTTCGCCCCCTAAAATTGCGCATTTTGAAACTTTAATGAGAAATTTACGTTAAACAGGCATATAACAAGACCCCTAAATGTCAATCTCCGAAATAATATCAGGTTTAATAAAGAACAATGCTCTTATTAAAAAGCAGGTGTTTGATACCTATTTCGGAAAACTTTCAGCCATAGCCTTACGTTACAGCAAAAACCAGATCCAGAGCGCCGAACTGTTTAATTACGCTTTCAATGCCTGTATTCATAAGCTCCAGCGCCAGAAAGCAGTGGCCGATTTTAATATGGATACTTTTATGGAAAAGGAATTCGTTCAGCAGTCGGTTGATTTTATTAAAAATATCAGGAGCGAGTATTATGTGGCCAGCACGGTTTATGCCACCAATAAAGACAATAAAAATTACGATCTGTTCGAATATAACGAGCTGATCGATTTCGACACTGTGGAAAACGATATTCTTGTAAAGGCTTTGCAACAATTAGTGCCTTCGCAGCGACTGGTATTCAATCTTCATGTTATTGAAAATTATTCCCTTGAAGAAAGCGCCAGGGTGCTTGAAGCCAGCGAACACACGGTAAAAAGCAACCTTGAAAAAGCGCGCTATAACCTGCAGAAGAATATTGAAAAATGTTTAAAAGAATCGCAATATGAGCAGTCACTTTAACTACGAAATAGATGAGCGTAATATGCGCGAGCGATTAAGGAACATGACAGTTTCTTATAAGGAAGAAGCGTGGGCGCAATTTGAAGAATTCTCGAATCTTAACAGGGCCACTCATAGAACCAGTTCTCTTCCTTCATTTCATTTCAACATTAACCGTACACTCATACTTCCTTTTGTTTTTGGCGGGGTTATTATTCTGTTTTCACTGCTGCTTTTTAATTTTATAAGCATCAATAACAAGAAAATTACCGAGGTGGTAAAAAAAGAATTAGTAAATCCAAAACCTCAGCCCAAAAAAGAAATAGCGGTAAAGAGCATTCCTCTTCCGGTTGCAGAACATAAAAAAGATTTAGTTGCCCCAAAAAACCCTACTGTAGCTACCGTCATAAATAAAATCAGCACTGCCCCTTCTGTTGCCGAGATTAAGGCAGCTCCGTCAATTACTACCCCCTCTGCCTCCACCGAAAACACCTGGAAAGCGCTTGAAACAGGAAAAATATATATTTCTCCTGCTATTACCTCCGAAGTTATTGGCATGTCAGATAAAAACATAAATTATAAGGCGCTGGAGGAAACAATTTATTTTATTAAAATTTCCTTTAACAAGGAAAATAAAACACAAACCGGCTATATCCGAAAGGACGTTCTGCGTAAAAGTGGTTCTGATTCAAACGTTGGTAACAGCCCCCGTAAACGTAAAAAGCGACAGGCAGAGAATCTTCAATCCATTCAGGTGCCTGTTCAACTTTCAGGTTCGGGCGAAGATAAAGAGCCTGAACTCCGGTAACATCCTGATAATCTCTTAAATTTTATTTTTTCAAAACAAGCCAAATGAGCCCTGGCTTTGGCTTACAGAATGGGTGACTCAAATCACAATTTCTCCTGCTTGCCTAAAATCCGTCTAATGAGATGTTTTACATTGTAACTTTACTGTAAGATTCCTTGAAAAATGAAAACGGCTCTGAGGTGTTTATGTGTTTTGTTTACCCTTTCCTTCTTGTTAGCTTGTAACAAGGAAAAAAACAGCTACAACGTTTATTTTTATACCAATAAAAAAGACGAATACACTCATCTCAAATTATATATTAATGAAAAAGAAAAGGGAGATCTTCCTTATTTTACCACCAAGCTCAACTTTGAAAATGACACCTTAATGCCCCGTGCTTTGTATCTTAAAATGGCGCCGGGTAATTATCCCATAATTATAAAAGATCAGTGGGGCAATGTAAAGCTTGATGGTCACATTAAAGTCAAACGAAAGTCTCTTGTGGCATCTTCTGTAATTGGAGAACTGATCACTACCACAAAGGATCATGATGCGATTGTAGAACTTAATTATAATTGATTCTCGTTTTTATTTCCGGCAATCCGCTATTTTTGTATTATGCATGACATCTCAGGCAAAGCCGATATTGAATTATTGATCGAAAAATTTTATGAAAGTCTTTTACAAATAAATGAAATGAAACCGCCTTTTGAGGGGCTCGATTTTGAAAAACACGTACCACACATTGTTGCTTTCTGGAGCTTTGTATTACTGGATGAAGAGGGTTATAAAACTAACGTGTTTGATAAACATGTTAACCTCCCCATTAAGCCGGCCATGTTTGATATCTGGCTGGAGGTCTGGATTAAAACAGTAGACGCATTGTTTAAAGGGGAAAAAGCCGAACTGGCGAAACAACGTGCAACGGTGCTTGCCTTTACATTCAAAAGTAAATGGGAAAAGCTGTACGGCAACTGATTTATTCCACGATTATTTTTTTAACCCCCAGAGAATTTTTGCCCTCAAGCTTAACATAGTAGTTGCCTGGCGCCAGTTTCAAATTTAATTCCTGGCCCCCTTGTGGTAAGCTGTTATCATAGATCACCTGCCCCATAACATTAATCACTTTTACGCTTTCAATTTTTAGTTCCAAATTTACTTCTATTGTAAATTTTCCAGAGTTGACAGTTGGAAAAACATTAAATCCAATGATCTGTTCCTTTGTATTGTTTTGCAAACCTGTCACCAAGTTCAAATTTGTTTCCCAAATACCGCGCCCGAAAGTAGAAATATAAACTTTGTTGAGTGAAGCGTTAAACTCAATATCACTTGTGATTACGTTAGGTAAACCCGTGCTATAAGCCATCCACGTTGATGCACCACTGTTTAAAATATAAATCCCAAGATCTGTAGCCACCATTATTTGTCCGCTTCCCGGCACATACTTCACACAATTAACCGGAATATTAGGCAGATTATACGAAATGTTTGCCCACGCGCTTCCGCCATTAGTGGTTCTGAAAACCTTGCAGCCGGCGGCAAACCCCGCCATACACACAACAGCGTCGTTAGCATTTGTTTCACTGGCTTCTATGCCGGTGTAATAAAGTGTATCCGGCAGATTATTAGTAATGTTTGTAAAAGAAACTCCTCCGTTTGTAGATTTAAAAACAATCCCGTTCAGGCCGTATTCATATCTCACCCTTCTGGCCGCATAAATAACATTGCTGTTGGTTTTAGAAACGGCAAGCGCGCTGATCTCGGTATTAGTTAAGCTCGTTGTATTGCTGTAAATGGCTCCCAGCGCAACCCAGTTCTGGCCGCCATCGGTAGATTTCACCACATTTTCATTGCCCAGGTACACTACCCCCGGGTTATTGTAATCCGCAGCCACCGGTGTTACCCATTCTGCACTTTCATTGTTAGGATTTGAGCTCACATAGTTTCCCGAACTTCCATTATTATTGCTGTAATAAAAATTTCCGTACTGACTCGATCCTAATATATTCTGATTATTTAAAGGGTCAAGGTAATTATCCATTCCATCGCCTCCAAAAATAGTGCTCCAGGAAATACCGTCATAATAAAACGTAGCATTGTCCTGCGCCCCTGCCACTAACCTTCCCGCACTATTCTTTGAGGAAGATAAACGGTAAAAAGAGGTTACCTGCATGCCATTACTTAGTTTAGTCCACACGGTTGGCCAGTTCATAATAAAATCGCCGGGTTGAATATTATTTGATTTATACACTCCTCCGTCGCTGGTTACAAAATAATTTGTTGTTCCGGGTTGTCTTGCAATCATGTGAATGTCGCCGTGTATCGTATTTCCGTATTGCGTGGTCCAATGACTAACAGGATTAAAATTGTCTCCGGCATCGGAAGACATCCACATATTTACACCACCCGTATATATTATATTTTTATTCGTGCCGTTTACACAAAGCGAAAGATCATAGGCCCCTTGCCCGCCGGTACCGGTACCCTGCCCCGCTTCAAGAATATTAAGTGCGTTTGGGGAGGTGGTCCAGGTGCTTCCCGCATTTATACTTTTGTAAAGCGCATAATAGCCTCCGGAAGTATTACAGGTTAATGCATAAATATAGTTGTTGTCGCTTGGCGCAATAGCAAGTTTAACACGCTGTACCGTTCCCTGCATAGGAATGCCGGTGTTTAGCATTGTCCAGCTCGTACCAAAGTTGGTGGATTTGTAAATGCCCGCGTATCCCATGTTTGAATTCATTACCCACCCGGTTGCCGCGTAAATAATGTTAGGATTTACCGGATCCTGGGTCATATCCCAGAATAAAGAATCCATTTGTTTAACCCAGCTTGTGCCTCCGTTGGTTGAGCGATACATGCCGCTTACACCGCAAGCTAATAACTGATTTGTATTGGAAGGATCGATCACGATTTTTCGCATCAAAGAGGCATCGCCATCGGTTAGCTGAAACGTAAGTCCTGTTGGATTCCAGGTTAAACCGCCATCGGTTGTTTTGTAAACGCCTAATCCGTAATGCGTGTTGCGCTTTCTTCCGTTAAGATAAAGGCCAACACCAATGTATTCAAAATCGCATACCGAAATATACATTGTGTTTGGATTCACCGGATCAATACTGATATCGCTGATACGGGTGATAGGAAGATTGTCGGTTAAACAGGTATAAGACGCTCCGCCATTCGTTGTTTTCCATACTCCACCTTGTGCAACTCCAACAAAAAAAGTAGAAGCATTAGTAGGATGAAACGCAATACAGTTTATTCTTCCTATTCCGTTTTCCATGTATCCTGTAAGATTGTTGGGAACCGCTGTGGGCCCTACGGGAAACCAGGGCGCTGAGACAGAAGCATTCTGCATTTTTTCTTCAGAAACCTTTATCGCTTCGTTGATGTAATCGCTGAAACCGGCCGGTTCGCCGCGACCATTGGTGTGCAGCTGCATATCGGCCTCATAGCGTTTAAAATGCTTCCAGTGTTTGGTTTTAGAAAGATCATTCGTTTTCTTAAACTGATTAAATTGTATTTGTATTTCTTTAAAAGTAAGAGCGCGGTTAGAAGTGTTTTTTAAAAAAGGCTGCGAAAGTAAATTCCCCGAAATTAAAACAGCCAGCAATACTAATATTCTCATTTTATGTTGTTGTATGATCAAATATAGCGAAAATAGTGGCTTTTTGTAAACAAATGCCTTTATACCTACATTTACAAAAGTTAAAAAAAGCAACATGACAACGCTGACAGAACCTGAAAATACACTTGAATATTCCCGGTCGCTCGACGCGAAAGATAAATTAAAATCATACCGTGATAAATTTTTCTTTCCGCAGCATAACGGTCAGGATGTTGTTTACTTTACGGGTAATTCTTTGGGGCTACAACCTAAAACCACAGCATCCTATATTCAGCAGGAGTTAAACGATTGGGCGAGATTTGGCGTTGAGGGGCACTTTCTGGCAAAAAATCCTTGGATGGCTTATCACGAATTTCTTACCGAAAAAATGGCGAAAGTGGTTGGAGCTCTTCCAAAGGAAACGGTAATGATGAATCAGTTAACGGTAAATTTACACTTGCTGATGGTTTCATTTTACCGGCCAACAAAACAACGCTACAAAATTTTATGCGAGGCGAAGGCTTTTCCGAGCGATCAGTATGCACTTCAGTCGCAGATTAAGTTTCATGGTTTTAATCCGGATGATGCGATGATTGAGGTTCATCCGCGCGAAGGAGAATACACCATAAATGAAGAAGATATTTTTTCGGCGATAGAAAAAAACAAAGATTCTCTTGCGCTGGTGATGATTGGCGGCGTTAATTTTTTCAGTGGTCAGGTGTTTGACATGAAAGCCATAACCCTTGCCGGCCATAAAGCCGGAGCCATTGTGGGGTTCGACCTGGCACACGCAGCAGGCAATTTAAAACTGGAACTGCACGACTGGAACGTTGATTTTGCAGCCTGGTGCAGTTACAAATATTTGAATAGCGGTCCGGGAAGCGTGGCCGGAGCTTTTGTACATGAGAAGCATTTAAGCAATGTGGATCTGCCCTTATTTGCGGGATGGTGGGGACATGACAAGCAAACGCGTTTTTTAATGGGCAAAACATTTGTACCCATGCAAACCGCCGAACGCTGGCAGATCAGCAACGCGCCTGTATTCAGCATGGCAGCCTGCAGGGCGAGCCTGGATATTTTTGATGAAGTTGGCATGGATGCGCTGGTAGAAAAAAGCAAAAACCTTGCGGCCTATCTTGAATTTGTGATCGGTGAAATAAACAAAGAGAAAAATAATTGCCTCCGCATTATTACGCCTGTTCTAAACCGGGGCTGCCAGATCTCCATCGTGGCGCATGGCTTTGGCAAACCCTTATTCAGCAAGTTGATTGAAAATGGTGTTATTCCCGATTGGCGGGAACCAAACGTGATTAGGTGCGCGCCGGTGCCGCTTTACAATTCTTTTGAGGATATACATCGATTTAGTACTATTTTAAGTTCGCTCATATAACGGGCGTTAGCATAATTCATTTATCTTTGAGTCCTATTCCCATGGAATTTTAACGTATGCGCCATAAACTGGTACTCTTTCTTTTTCTAAGCATTACGTTCATCAGGTGTTTTGCCCAAACTTATCAATCTCCGGTTATTGATCACATCAATACCAAGGAGCTGAACAATTCGTTTATCACCTCTTTGTTTGAAGACCGCAAAGGCTATTTATGGGTTGGCACCCTGGCAGGCCTTAACCGCTATAACGGCTACGAATTTATTACCTACAGAAGTATTGAGGGAGACAGCAGCAGCCTGAGTAACCCGGTGATTTCATGTATTCAGCAACTCGATGATCAACGCATCTTAATTGGCACACGCAATGGTTTAAACATTTATGACTACCGCGCCAACAAATTCATCCGGGTAAAGCTAAATGTCAAAAACCCCGAGTTCAAAAAGAAACAAAACATTTACAGCATGGTGCTCGATGAAACGGGCGGAATAATTGTGGGCACCGCTGACGGATTAATGATGTTTGATCCTGCAAAAAACACGCTTGAGCCGGTTAATAATGGCAAAGAATCCTTCTTAGGTGGCTGGACCATTCAATGCCTTTGCTTTGACAGGGTCGGGAATCTCTGGGCAGGGGCCAAGAAAAAGGAAAACGGGAATCTTTTAAACAGAGTGTTTAAATGCAACATTGGCAAACAAAAAATTGAAGAAATAACGGCTTATTCCGGCGGCGCAAGCGGTCATGTGGGCATTTCGGAAGACTACCTCGGCAACATTTGGGTGGCGGCAGATGACGGCCTTGTGAACATCAACCCATCCACACTTGTTCAAACTTTTTACAAGGCTCCGCAAAATTTCTATTCTAATATTTCATACACGCATACCAAGGATAACACTATCTGGCAATGTTACTGGAGCTTTGGTTTAACTGCATTCGATATCGATAAAAAAGAGTACAGGATTTATAAAAACGACCCTGAAAATGAGAAATCATTAATGAGCAACAAATGCTGGGCGCTTTATAAGGATGAAAACGATATTTTATGGATCGGTTCCGATCTTGGTTTGCAGAAGCTCACCAGCAGCAGACCTAACATGGAAATCATTAAACGCAATTACCTCAATCCAAATACATCCTTTCTCGCTAATCGCATTGCGGCAGTGTTACCCAGCCAGGCCCATAACAATCTTACGTTTGTTGGCGTGGATGGAGAAGGTATTTCCATTTACGACAGGTTGAATAAAACGGCTGTGAATTTCGGCCCTAACGCGTTTACTAAAAACGAAGAGCGGTTTGTTAACCAGTTTTTTGAAGATGAAAATGGCGATGTGTACGTTGCCGGACAAAACCACTTCCATAAAATAAATTTTACAGGAGCAACGCCCTGGGTGAAAAGTTTTTTTAAGCTGCAGGAACACTATTGTGTGAATATTATTGAAGACCCAGTGAACTCTAACTTTCTTTGGATCGGCGGGATCGGTGAAATTTTTTCTTTCGATAAACTTACCCAGAAGTTTGAATTTATTAAAGAACCTGAGGAAATTACCAGCATTTTTAATTCGTCTTTTAATTATAAGGGGCTCTTATATTTTACACATTCTTCGGGGCTGCTTGTTTTTAATACTTCCACAAAAAAAACAGAAAATATAAAAGTGCCAGGTGCAGGTGCGCTAACCCATGCGCTGGTGTTAAACGACACAACGGTTCTCATCGCTTCGCAATATTCCGGACTCATTAAATTTAATCCCAAAACACGCAAGCATAAAGTCGTTTACAGGCAAAGTGATCAGCTATTCCCGGAGATAAACGGGCTTGTGTATTACCGCAATTTTGTATGGATGGCTACCGGTCACGGATTGATACGCTGGAACCCGCAAACAAATGAATACTCGGAAATAACCGCTGACGACGGACTTCCTTCAGAAACAGTATTGCAGGTAAATGTCCTTGAAGGATATTTTTACATTGCAACACAAAACGGTCTTGTAATTTTTAACCCCGATTTCCAGGTTTCTCATTTTAATATTCCAAAAGTGGAAGTCACAAGCCTGTCGGGCTCAGGTAATTCTTTACTGCAAACAAATATCGCAAACGGTGCCGAAATAATTTTAAAAGAAAACCAGAATTCATTCCAGGTGAATTTTACCTTGTTTGATTTCAACATGCCTGAAAAAAATTCATATAAATTTAAAATGCTGCCCATGGACAATGAATGGCGCAACGTGGGCAACAGGCATGCGGTATATTTTAATGATCTTTCGCCCGGCACATATGTGTTTGAACTTATGGGCGCCAATGCCGACAATACCTGGTGCGCCGAACCCTTTAAAATTACGATAAAAATTGTTCCTCCTTTTTACAAGGCTCGTTGGTTTTATTATTTAGCAATATCACTGGCTATTTTGTTCGGGATCGTTTTTGTTATGTTACGTTTTCGTTCAAATAAGCGCAAACAAAAAAGGCTTGAAGAAATTATTTCGCAACGTACTGCCGAAATACAGGAAAAGAGAGCGGAGTTAATCGACAGTATCACGTATGCTGAACGTATTCAAAAAGCAATTTTTGTGGGCGAGGATATCTTGCCAGAACACATGCGCGCCAGTTTTATTCTTTATAAACCTAAGGATAAAGTGAGCGGTGATTTTTATTGGATCGGAAGGTACAAGGACATGCTCATTGTTTTTGCCGGCGACTGTACCGGACATGGTGTGCCTGGTGCCATGCTCAGCATTGTTGGCACTTCTTTATTGAATAAAATTGTCTATGAAGAAAACACGTTTCTACCGGGTGAGATTTTAACGCGTTTGAATTATTTATTTTACAACCAGCTGAGTTTAAAGGAAACCAACATCCGCGACGGCATGGACGCTTCGCTGATTACGATTAATCTCATAGAAAAAACAGCTTATTTTTCGGCTGCTAAAAACGATTGCTGCTATATAAAAAACAACGAACTCGTTGAATTAAAGGCGCAGCGCAATTCGATAGGTGAAGATGAAAGCACTGAATTTTCAACCCAGGTTATCCCTTATCAGGTTGGCCGGAATTTTTATTTGTTCAGCGATGGCGTAAAGGATCAGTTTGGAGGGCCAAAACAAAAGAAGCTCTCTTCAAAACGCTTTAAGCAAATTTTGGTGAAAGCTTCATTAATGCCTTTTGATGAACAGCAAGCGTTTATTCTGGGCCTCCTGAACAGCTGGAAAGCAGGTCTTCCGCAAACCGACGACATCCTGGTTATCGGTTTAACTTTCTAACCTAAAGCTTGCTTGTTTCGTTGGCAAGATTTTGTGCGCTGGTAATATCCATTTTAATGCTCCCGATCAGGATACTGGCCTGGGCCCTTAAAACAATATGATTTTTATCGTCACTGATCCACACATTTAAATCCTCTTCTTTCTTAAACACACGTCCTTTTTGAACAATTGGCCTGAACAAAAGGGTGCGGAATTTACCAAGATCTGTCTTAATCTCTTCTTTGCCTATAAATTTTATTTTTAAAGGCCATATCTCTTTATCAAGAAAACAATTAAGAGTGAAAATATCTCCTTCTTTGGCATTACTTAAATCAAGGTTCCTGGCAGAATAAAACGCGCTTACCATATCCTGAACGCCTAAGGGCACATCAAATTTTTCTCCGTTGCCTATATCCACCTTTTTAGTGTAATGGTTGAACGAATAATCCTGGCTGAATTTATAACCGCCTTCATCCACCCGCCTTACAAAAAGCCACGGTAAAAGCGCGTCCTTGTCCAAATAGGTTTCATAACGGTCGCGTACCTTAAAAAACCAGTCGGCACTACCTGTCGTATAACCGCTTCCAACAATATGATAAACTTTTCTTCCGCTTACGTCAATCAGATCTGGTTTTACTTCTAAAACGGCTGCGCCTGCGTTTAACGCTCCGTAGTGCAGGCGGTAAGTAAGTATTTCACCTTCCTTAAATGCAACATTATTTTTGGAAGGCAGCGGTTGGGTAAACTGCTGGCCGCTTTCTATATTTTCGGTTAACTCGCTTGTTCTTTCCGACATATATCCCGCAGAACATATTGCTATCACACCAATTACCGCAACGCTCTTTAATACAATATTCTTTATTTTTCTCATGTTTATTTACAGTTCGTTTAGACAGTTATTATACTCAAACCACATGCCAAAAGTTACGTTGTTTATTCCTCCAGTTTGTTAATTAAAGATAACAGATAATTTCGTTTTATCTTTAACTCATTAATGATTGCAGGGTTTTTAACAGCTCTTAACAAGCCTAAGGTTTTAACAATGTAAAAGTAAAAATACAAGGAGAACCATCCGCCAATGCCAAAAAGAAGGCAAATTAATATTGGCATTAAAATGTTTGGTGACAGGGCATACACAATTATAAACCAAAGAATATAATTGCACCATGCCAGAACCATTCCGATACAAATACAAATGGAGGAATAAAATTCCGTGTTTCCTTTTAAAATTTTTTTAGTCAGCTTTTCGGTGAGTTTATAAGGAAGATAATTACCAATAAGCCCTGCGCAGTAAAGCGGCAAGCCAATTATAATTATTAAAAAACGCGTAAAAACCCTCCCCATGTTTAACGGACCGCTCTGCCGGACATCTACTAACCAGTCGCGCAATTTGTGATTCCTCACCTCTTTCAAATACAGATCTGATTTTACATTAAATTCATCCAGAGTTTCTTTATGGGTAATTTCGGCCTGATTTATTTTTTCAGTGATTTGTTTCGTAACCAGGTAATCATGTTCCAGGTTGTGGCAATTTAATCCCTGGTCGGTTATCCTGTTTCTTTTGCAAAGCGTTTCCATTCGCAAAACAGCTCCGTCGTACTCTTTATTATTTATATGGGTTATCAAACCCTTCATTTTAGGCTCAAGATCGTGCAGAAAGAGGTTATTGGCCTTTGCGGGACTATTTTTGTAGGCCTCCATATAGTCCTTAACAGCAATGGGTTCGCCAATGTTAAAAAAAACGGTGCTCCGGAATTTATCGGGCTGACTGTAGTTAACGCCAACGGGCACTACTGTGAGCGTATCGTTGTTCAGATAATCGTACGCCCCGAACACCATCCTGGCAACTCCTTTTTTTAAAGGCCGTAACCGTCTTTCCTGCACGCATAAGCCTTCGGCAAATACAATGATCTTCCCGTTACGTTTCAAAAGGTTGTTGACCGTCTTATACGCTTCGTCATTTTTTTTCAATCCTTCGCGTCCCCCATCCTGGATGCGAAAAATAGGAACGATGCCAATCTGTAAAAGCAGCCAGGAAATAAACCCCGGTTTAAAGGCATCGCCTCTGGCAAGGTACCGAACACGTACCGGGAAAGTAATAAACGTAAAAAGAATGGCATCAGTGAAAGCGTTAGGATGATTCATGGCAATTATAACCGGGCCCTTTATCTGAACATTTCCAATATTATTGCCGATGATCTTTTTGTAAAAAGCGGGCATTATAAACGTGGTAAGATATCTTATAATATGCCAGATCATAAATTTGAAATAATGGTAAAATTAATCCTATTTTTTAATATTGATTTTTTAACATTTTGTTAGTAAAATGAAGCTAACTTTTAACCCTGTAATCCGCAATAATTCGGTATATTTAAAGGATATTAAAAAAACACAGATAAGAACGATTATGTCAGAGATTTCAGCAGAAAAAGAGAATTACGGAGCCGATAATATTCAGGTTTTAGAAGGATTGGAAGCGGTAAGAAAACGTCCCTCCATGTATATTGGCGATACCGGTTTTAGAGGTTTGCATCACCTGGTTTATGAGGTTATAGATAATTCGATTGATGAGGCTCTTGCAGGCCACTGTAAAAACATCACAGTTTCCATTTTAGAAGGTAATTCCATCCGCGTTATGGATGATGGCCGGGGCATTCCTACTTCCATTCACCCTAAGCTTGGAATTAGCGCTCTTGAAGTTGTTATGACAGTTTTACACGCCGGTGGAAAATTTGACAAGGACACTTATAAAGTTTCCGGTGGATTACACGGCGTAGGGGTAAGTTGCGTTAACGCTTTATCTACTCACTTAAAAGCCGAGGTTCACCGTGATGGAAAAATAACAACACAGGAGTTTAATATTGGCAAGCCCTTATATCCTGCGAAAGAAACCGGCACTACAACCAGTCGCGGAACGACCGTAACGTTTACACCCGATCTGAGTATTTTTACTGTTCACGAATACAATTACACCACGCTTGCCAACCGTATCCGCGAGCTGTCTTTTTTAAACAGGGGAATTACTATTACCCTTATCGATGAACGTCAGTTGGATGAAAATAATTTACCACTTTCTGAAACTTTTTTCAGCGAAGGCGGTCTGCGTGAATTTGTTTTGTACCTGGATGACGCGAAGGAAAAACTGATTGAAGAACCTATCTATATTGAAAATGATAAAGGTTCTATTCCTGTTGAAGTGGCCATGATGTACAACAACTCTTACAGCGAAAATATTCAAAGTTACGTTAACAACATCAATACACACGAAGGTGGAACCCATCTTGCAGGTTTCAGAAGAGGTTTAACCCGCACACTAAAAAGTTATGCGGAAAAAAACGGACTGCTGCAAAAAGTAAAATTTGAAATCAGCGGTGATGACTTTCGTGAAGGCTTAACCGCTGTTATTTCTGTTAAGGTTGCCGAGCCGCAGTTTGAAGGGCAAACGAAAGGCAAGCTTGGAAACAACGAAGCCATTGGCGCGGTTGACCAGGCAATTAGTGAAGCATTACAAAATTATCTGGAGGAACATCCAAAACAGGCCCGCACAATTGTAGATAAAGTTATTTTAGCTGCAACCGCAAGACACGCTGCCCGCAAGGCACGTGAGATGGTTCAGCGTAAAAGTGTAATGAACGGCTCTGGCTTACCTGGTAAACTGGCCGATTGCGCAAGCGGAGATCCTTTGGCCTGTGAACTGTTTTTAGTTGAGGGTGATTCTGCGGGTGGTACTGCTAAACAGGGTCGTAACCGTGAGTTTCAGGCGATCCTGCCATTGCGTGGAAAAATTCTGAATGTTGAAAAAGCTCTTGAATATAAAATTTACGAGAACGAAGAGATCAAAAATATTTTTACGGCTCTGGGTGTGTTCCGTGGAACTAAAGAGGATGATCGCGCATTGAATCTTGACAAGCTGCGTTATCATAAAATAGTTATTATGTGTGATGCCGACGTAGATGGTTCTCACATTACTACTCTGATATTAACCTTCTTTTTCCGTCACATGAAAGAGCTGGTAGAAAAAGGGCACGTGTATATCGCTTCACCACCGCTTTACCAGGTTAAGAAAGGTAAGGACATGAGATATTGCTGGAATGAAGAAGATCGCAACGTGGCTATTAAAGAAATGGGCGGCGAAAAAACGGATAGCGTACATGTTCAACGTTACAAGGGTTTAGGTGAGATGAACGCGGAACAGCTTTGGGAAACTACACTTGATCCAAGCAAAAGAACACTTCGCCAGGTGAACATCGACAGTGCTGCTGAAGCCGACAGAGTATTCAGTATGCTAATGGGCGATGAAGTTCCACCTCGTCGTGATTTTATCGAAAAAAATGCGAAATACGCGAAAATAGACGCTTAATTTTTTTAAACACAAAGCTCACAGAGAACACAGGGAAAAAACATCTCTGTGTTTTTTGTAAAATGAAATTTTAAAGAATAATATTATAATATAAAACTCAGTGATCTCCTTTACTCTGTGGCCTCTGTGTTAAAATGAGAATAATATTATAAATACTAAAACTCAGTGATCTCCTTCACTCCGCGGTCTCTGTGTTAAAATAAGGCACAGGGAGAAAACTCTCTGTGTTTTTGGCAGAATAAAATTTTAAAGGATTATAAATATAAAACTCAGCGATCCCCTTTACTCTGTGGTCTCTGTGTTAAAATAAAAACAAACCCCATGCAATCAGTGGCAAAAACGGTAGATCAATATTTCGAATCATTACCGGAAGACAGAAAAACGGCAATGAACGAATTGCGTAAACAGTTTAAAAAAAATCTGCCGAAAGGCTTTGTTGAAACCATGACTTACGGAATGCCCGGTTTTGTGATTCCTCATTCCAGGTATCCTGCAGGCTATCACTGCGATCCTGAATTACCGCTGGGCTTTGTCAGCTTTGCTTCACAGAAAAATTTTATTGCAGTATATCATATGGGCATTTACGGTGATCCGAAACTACTGAAATGGTTTACTACTGAATACGCAAAACATTCCAAAACAAAACTGGATATGGGCAAGGCCTGCATACGTTTTAAAAAGCCAGATCAGATTCCCTTTAAATTAATAGGCGAACTGGCGGCCAAGGTAACTCCCGATGAATACATAGAAAACTATGAAAAAGCGTTAAATAGTCCCCGCGCAAAAAAGTAATTATTACAACGAGAAAAATTTATTCTTTCTGAATGCTTATCTTCGGATGACATTTGTTATCCGGTAAAACTATATTTATTTCGGCGCTGGACTGGGGCCTGGGACATGCCACACGGTGCGTTCCTATTATCCGCAGGCTCGAAAAAGACAATAAAATTATTATCGGGTTAACTCCGCTCACAAAGGAAATTTTTGAAACCGAGTTTCCATTCATTGAAAAAATTAATTTTCCCGCGTACAATATCCGGTATTCTTCTGTGCTGCCGGTGTGGTTAAAGTTACTCGCAGATTGGCCCCGAATATCTTTCGTAATTAAAAAGGAACAGATACTTCTTGAAGAAACAATCGATAAATACAAAATCGATGTTGTTATTAGCGACAGTCGTTTTGGTTTGCATTCGAAAAAAGCAAAAACAATTTTTATCACGCATCAGCTTTTTTTAAAAGCCCCTTTTGCAAATCGGATCGCGCAACAAAAAAACAAAAAATTTATTTTAAATTTCGACGAAGTGTGGGTGCCCGATTTTGAAGACGAAGGGACATCTCTCAGCGGAAAGCTATCTCATGACGTTCACTACCATTCAAACATACAATACATACAGCCGCAGAGCAGGTTACTAAAGACTTCCGCCACAACCGCAGCGTACGATTGTCTTTTTATATTATCCGGTCCGCAACCTCAGCAACAGATTTTTTCAGAACTGATCATCACTAAAATTAAGGCGAATCCAGCTTTAAAATTCGCAATGGTTTGCAGCAATAAATTAAATTTTGCACATGAAAACACTTCTGTTTTTATCTCTCCCAACGCAGCAAGTCTTAGTGAAATCATTTGCAGCAGCAAAAAAATAATTTGCCGGAGCGGTTATAGTACCTTGATGGATTTACATACGCTGGATAAACAAAATATTATCCTGGTACCAACTCCAGGGCAAACAGAACAGGAATACCTTGCTGAATATTGGGCACATAATTTTGGCGCGCTGAGTCTTCCTCAAAGTAAGTTCAGTACTTTAAAATTAGAATGAAGCTTTCTCAAAAAGAAATTTTCTACTTTATGTCGTTCTTGACTCCGCTCGAACGGACAGACTAGTTTAAATTTTAATGCGGTTTTAATAAACGCTAATGGAATTAAAATTCATGCACTCCCTGAACAGTGGTGTATTTCATGGTGTACTTAACACCCGGGTTCATGTATTTATACGCGCTGTGACTCATTAACGAAGCTTCGTGAAAACCACAAAGGATGAGCTTCAGTTTATTTTTATAGGTATTAATGTCGCCAATGGCGTAAACCCCCGGAACGTTAGTACTGTAATCATCTGTATTCACTTCAATAGCGTGTTTGTCGAGATTCAATCCCCAGTTTTCAATCGGCCCAAGCTTCGGACTTAATCCAAATAAAGGAATTAAATGGTCGGCTGAAACGCTGATCTTTTCTTTCGTTTTTAAATTCTGAATGTCCACGATCTCTAATGTATCTGAGCCACGGACTGCATCCAGTGTGGAATTTAATTCGAGTTTTATTTTTCCGTCCTGGGCCAGCTTCATCACTTTGCTTACGCTGTCGGGCGCTCCCCTGAAGCTTTCACTTCTGTGAACCAGCGTTAATTCGCTGCACACTTCGCTCAAAAAAATAGCCCAGTCAAGAGCGCTGTCTCCACCGCCGGCAATTACCATCTTCTGTCCCCGGTATTTTTCCGGATCAAGAATCATGTAATTAATTCCTTTACCGTTTTCAAATTTATCAAGTCCGCTTACTTCGGGTTTACGGGGTTCGAAACAGCCAAGTCCGCCCGCAATCACCACCACCTTGGAATGAATTTGCGTTCCCATGTTGGTGGTTAGTAAAAAGTCACATTCATTTCGCTTTTCGAGTGATTCAACGCGTTCTCCAAATGTAAAGCCGGGTTTAAAAGGTTCGGCTTGTTTAAGAAGATTGTCTACAAGTTCCTGTGCGAGAATTGAGGGAAACCCCGGAATATCATAAATTGGTTTTTTAGGATAAATTTCAGAAAGTTGCCCGCCGGCCTGTGGGAGATAATCTATAAGATGGCACCGCATTTTCAGAAGTCCGGCTTCAAAAATCGCAAAAAGACCCACCGGTCCTGCTCCTATTATAACAATATCTGTGGTAATCATTAAATTTGGGGGCAAAAGTAGTCTATTTTCCAATAGTGTTAAAAGAATAAAATCTAAAAGAATATTAAATAAAATAGCTATTTTTATATCTTAAACAAATAAAGAAATAAATATGAAAAAATCATTACTATCTATTTTCGGGGTATTTGCTGCCACCGCTTTTATGGCACAGACACCAAGTTCGAGTTGGACGATTTCGCAAAATGCTGGTTTCAGCAATGTATCTGCAGGTATTCGCTTTATGGATGCCGTATCACCCAATGACGTTTGGGTTGTAGGTTACGATGGGACTGCTCCAAGCGCAAATTACAACTGGTTTTCAAAAACCAACAACGGCGGAACAACATGGACTACAGGAAATATTTTTGCTGATACCATGAGTTATGTTATTGCCAATCTTGAAGGTATAAACGCTACCACAGCATGGGTTGCCGCTTATAACTATTCATTACAGGCTCAGGGTGGAATTTTTGAAACTACAAATGGTGGTACTACGTGGACAAATATGACTCCTGCCGGTATGTTTACCAATACTGCTTCTTTTGCTGACATAGTGTGTTTTTTAACACCATCTGTAGGTATTGTTATTGGCGATCCTAACGGAACGGGAAATGAATTTGAGATCTGGCGCACAACCAATGGCGGAACAACCTGGTCGTTGGTACCGGGAGCTAACATTCCTAACCCATCTTCTACTGCAGAATACGGTCTGGTGAACGTATATGCTAAACAAGGAACAACAAACATGTGGTTTGGAACAAACAAAGGAAGGATTTACCGTACAACAGACGCGGGAGTTACCTGGAATGTTACCACGCTGCCTACTTTGCCGGTTGCAAGCGCAGGTGTTAACGACATCGCTTTTTCTGACGCAATGAATGGTGTTGCTTATGTTTTTAACACAAGTACTACACCAGCTACTTTTCAAATGTGTAACACTATCGATGGCGGAGCTACCTGGAATAACATTACAACAATCAGTCCGAACGTTGGTAAAAATGATCTTAATGTAGTACCAGGAACTAACATGTTTGTATCGGTAGGTGCAGGTTCAACAAACACTGTTATTTCTTATTCTTCAAACAACGGTGTTACCTGGACGAGTTGGGGAAGTATTGGTATCCAATACCTGACAATTGACTTCGCTAACGCAACTTCGGGTTGGGCTGGAAGCTTCAGTGATCCTGCAAATGCAGCAACTGGCGGTATTTGGAAATATAATGGTCCGGCAATTACTTCTGTGGTTAATGCAGGATTTAACGCGCCTTCGGTTGCTTGTCCTTCAACAGCTATTACAGTAACTAATACTTCAAGCGGCGCTACTTCTTATACATGGTCAATTGCACCATCCGGTTCAATCAACACGCCAACTTCTCTTAACCCTACCATTACTGTAGGCGCACAGGGTAATTATACGATTACGCTTATTGCAAGCAATTCATCAACTACTTCTACAACCACAAAGCTGGTTAACGTTAACTGTGTAGGAATTGCTCAGAACGGATCAGTTGCCAGCAGCATGATGGTTTATCCTAATCCTGCAAAAGAAACTTTAAATGTTGAAGTAGCTACTTCTGACGTTTATACTGTTTCTCTATCAAATCTTCTTGGTAAAGTTATCTTCGCTGATAAATCGGCAAAAGATAAAACAACCATTAACCTTTCAAATGTTGCAGCCGGAGTTTATTTCCTGACTGTAGATATTAAAGGAGAAAAAACTACAAAGAAAATCATCGTTGAATAATTTTCTTTAAACTTAAAATGAAGAGCCGTTCTGAAAAGAGCGGCTTTTTTATTTGTACCCATGTTCATGCTTAACACAACAATGTTTTTACATTTGCATGAAAGATTGTAACATGAGGATCGTATTTATGGGGACCCCGGAATTTGCTGTTCCCTGCCTGGATATTTTATTGAAGAATGCCTATGACATCGTGGGCGTGGTAACAGCGCCCGACAAAGCAGCGGGGCGTGGGCAGCTACTTCAGTCGTCACCTGTTAAGCAATACGCCCTTGAGCATGGTTTAAACATATTGCAACCCGAACGGTTAAAAGGCGAAAAATTTATTGAAGAATTAAAATCATTAAACGCGGATCTGCAGATAGTAGTCGCTTTCCGTATGTTGCCGGAAGCTGTATGGAATCTTCCCTCACAAGGTACATACAACCTGCACGCTTCGTTACTGCCGAAATACCGTGGCGCGGCGCCTATTAACTGGGCTGTAATAAACGGAGAAAAAGAAAGCGGTGTTACAACCTTTAAGCTCAAACATGAAATAGACACCGGTAACATTTTAATGAACGATAAAGTTTCTTTAACGGAAGAAACAACCGCCGGAGAATTATATGACATTTTAATGCATAAAGGTGCGGAGTTGTTATTGAAGACCGTAAAAAAAATAGAGGAGAGCATGCTTACCCACGAGCCGCTTTCTTTTATAACACAGAAAGATTATGAAGCCTGCCACGCTCCGAAAATTTTTAAAGAAACCTGCAGGATCAACTGGAACAAAACGGTTGAAGAAATTTACAACCTCGTTCGCGGTCTTTCGCCCTACCCCGCGGCTTTTACCGAATTACTGCAGGAGGATAAGTGCTTCGGTCTGAAAATATTTTCGGGAACCAAAGAAATCACCAACAATTCTGAACCTAACGGTTCGCTTATTACCGATAATAAAACATTTCTTAAAATAAAGTGTAGCAAGGGCTACTTTGCTATAACAGAATTGCAATTACAGGGAAAGAAACGGATGAAAGTGGCGGAATTTTTGCGCGGATTTACAATTAAATCAAATGCCAATGTGATATAGGTTGGGCTGTGAACCCGGCAATGCGGTGGCATGGAACCCGAAAGGCATACTGCAGGCCAATTAGCGACTTAGTCTGCCCTAAAAGCCCCTATTGGAGCATCTTATACGTCGTTTTTATTAACAAATGGGCGATTTATCAACAAAAAATGCCTTTTTTGCCCTGTGTCTCTTGACAAATAAGGATTTTGATATACATTTGTTTCGTAATAAATTATTAATTGTTTAACCCTAAAAAAATCAAAAAATGAACAAAGCAGAATTAATTGAGGCAATCGCAAACGGCGCAAAATTAACAAAAGCTGACGCAGGTCGTGCTTTAGACGCTACAATCGAATCAATCCACAAAGCCTTAAAAAAAGGTGATCGTATTGGTTTAGTAGGTTTCGGTTCTTTCTCAGTAGCTAAGCGTGCTGCTCGTACAGGTCGTAACCCACAAACAGGAAAAGAAATTAAAATTGCTGCTAAAAAAGTAGTAAAGTTTAAGGCTGGTTCTGAATTAGCTGGTTCTGTAAACAAAGGAAAATAATTGTAACCGCAATTATCTACAAAAGCCGCTGATCACTCAGCGGCTTTTTTTATTTCGTCGAATTTTTGTTTTTAAAACTACTTTTAATTTGCCGAAACAGTTTTTATTTTATAATTTAGCTTTAATCTCCAGGCTAAACAAAAACCCTTCAACGTTCTGTTGAATTTTTTAAAATTTACTGCGATACACAATTTACTTCTTGATAAAAATTCGGACATGAATTTTACAATTAATATGTATTCGAAATCTTTTTTATATTTTAGCTTATTAATAAATAACAAATAAACACAACCAAATAACATGAAAAAACAACTACTATTGGGTTCGGCGTTATTAGCAGTAATAACGGCTTTCCCGCAAAACGGCCGCACCAAACCTCAGCCTTCGGGTGTAGTTAAATGGAGCGATGACAACCTGAAGCGCGGTGCTGTGGAAAACAACGCTTCCACTACCCCAATAGGCGCGGCAAACAAAAACATTATTGAAACGCCTGAAATTGCCGCGGGCACTCTTAGTACTTCCGCAAACTGGCAAAAAATAGGAGGTTCTGGGAATATATATGGCGTACTGGTAAGTTCGTCAAAACCTTTACAATATAATTCGTCGCTGAATGCTGTTTCATTCATTCACCGTAAAAGCAGCACTTATACAGCCCAGCCCGTAAGTAATTCAGGAGCCATTGTGGCTGAAATATCAACTAACTGGGGCGCAACCTGGGACAGTACCTGTGTTTGGTCCAATGGTACGCAATTAGCGCGATACCCTCAGGGTGGTATTTTTAATCCGCCGGGAAACACCAACATCAGCAATGCCTACGTAGTGGTTTCAGGCCCTGCTACAAGCGGCAGCGGATGGGTTGGAAGTTATTACGCGAGCAAGCAGTTAGGTGCCGGTAATTATAACAACACGGCAAGCGCAGCAACAGGTGCTCAGCAATTTTTCCCGAATTCAGCTCCTACAGGTACTGTATTGGGCCATGACCATGGGCGATACTCTTTCACCTCAACTCAAGACGGTAAAGTAAGAAGCATGGCGGAGCTAACCAATGATCCAAGTGGTGGTGGTACTATACTTCCTGGTGATACAGCAGCTTTACTAATGACCGGCTCTTTTAACGCGGGTACATTTATCTGGGCAGCCGACAAATTTCAGCCTAATTTCGTTAAAGCTTCTGACGGCTCGCCGCAATGCACGGGTCAGCCTTACATGGCATGGAACAGTGTGGGTGATGTAGGCTATGTAGTATTAATCGGAGCTTTAAACAGTGCAACTCTTTCGAACAGGGGCTTCCAGCCTATTGTATATAAAACTACCAACTACGGTGCTTCATGGGCGCAGATTCAGGGGATTGACTTTAACAGCGCCGCTATGGCTCCTATTAAAGCTCCAATTGCCGCTACCAACACACAAACAAATCTTGAAGTTCCTTTCTTTCATGGAACCGAAGGAATTGATGTGATCGTAGATGCTAATAATAAACTTCACATTGTTTCCACTATCATTGGAACTTCCAGTGTTAACAACGATTCACTCGGCTTTGTTTACTCCTTTACAAACGCTGATGGCGAAAAATACAGATGGCCACATACCCCAGGCGCGCAGCCATATATTTATGATTTTATTGGTGACGGTACAGCAGCGTGGACCTATAAAACCATTGACTCCTTATCATCTGAGGTGCCAAGTAGTTCTTCTACCGGTGCGGGATACAACGATAACCCATGGGATGCAGATGCAGCGAACAGCGGTGCGAAAGTAAGCTCAAGCGCTAGGATCCAATTAAGCCGTACGCCAAATGGAGATAATATCATTTACACATTTGCAGAGTCAGACACTAACTTCACTACCAGCGCGCACAAATGGAATTCACTTCCAAATGTAAAAGCACGTTGTATGAAAATTGGATCGACGCCAATAGGTTATACCATTTCTCCAACCGAAATAAATGTAACCAAACCAGCTGCAGGAAACGGAACCGTTAATCCTAACGTTAATGGCCGTGCGATGTTCCATTATGTATCTCCGACTGCCGGAATGCCTTTATGCGGTCCAAGCACAACCATTAACCTTCCGATGACCGTAACTAACAGTAATCCGTATTCCCAGTTAACCAATAACACGCACTGGTATAGTACCGCTAAACTGGACTTTAGCGGAATTATTTGTTTTATCGGGATGAATGAAGAAAGCGCTGCAGCTAACCTGGCCAACGTTTCTTTATATCCAAATCCTGCAATGAATAACGCGGTGTTAACGCTTGAATTAAAAGAAAGTACTCCGGTAATGGTTAGTGTTTATAACACCGTAGGGCAGTTGGTAAAAACCACTTCTGCAAGCGGCACTATTGGCGAAAACCGTGTTAACTTAAACATTGAAGGTCTTTCTTCGGGTATTTACATGGTAAAAGTTAAAGCCGGCGGACTAACCAGCACTAAAAAGCTTATCATCGAATAATAATCAGACCTATTCTTTAAAAAGGCGGGTTTTCAAGGATAATTCCCGCCTTTTTGTTTTTAATCCTTTGTTAAAAAATTGCACCGCATTGATCTTTTATCTATTTTAGCCTTCTCTATAATTACAAAAATAAATAACCAAATAAACATGAAAAAACAATTACTATTGGGCTCGGCATTATTGGCAGCATTAATCGCCTTCCCACAAAGCGGACGTGTACGTCCAGCGGGCACAGTGAACCTGCCAGCAGAGAAAATAGCATCAAAATTTGCTGTTGCGAATGAGCCAGAGCAGCAACCAAAGCTGAATATCGCGCCGGTTCAGGAAAACACTACGCCAATGGAAAATGGCAAAAGCTCTTCTGTTCAATCTACCAACATTGGCTGGAAACAGTTATGCGGATCTATGAACACTTACGGGATGCTTGTAAACACTACTCGCCCCCTTCAATACAACGATAATGTTAACGCGGTATCTTTTATTCACCGTAAAAGCGCTTCTTATACAGTAAGCCCTTCAAGCAACAGTAACTCAGGATCAATTATAGCTGAAATAAGCTCTAACTGGGGAACTACCTGGGACAGTACTGCTTTATATGCTGACGCGAGTAACGCTGGTCGTTACCCTCAGGGAGCTATTTACAGCGCTCCAGGTAACACATTGTTATCAAACGCTTATATCGTTGGATCAGGTCCTGTAGTAAGTGCGGGAGCTTTTGTAGGAGATTTCTACGCTAGCAAGAAGCTGAACGTATTTAACAACGCGCCGGATGTAACGCCAAATGCACAGCAATTCGTATCGTTTGCACAGGCTTCATATCCTGCAAACTTCCAGCCACACAGCTGGTCACGTACTGGATTTACTTCTACCGATGACGGAGTGGTGCGTTCACTTGCACTTATTCAGGGCGACAATACAACTCTCGGCGCTGCAGCTAAGCAACGTGGTGTTGGAGTTGTTAAAGGTGTGTTTAACGCTGGTGTATTTAACTGGACAATGGACTCCCTAATTCCTAATGCTTTATTAGATGGAACCGGCGCTAAAAACATTGGCGAAGGTCAAATGTCATGGAACGAATCAGGAACTGTTGGATATGTGGTAATACCAGGTGTTTTAGCTAACGCAACCGGAAACAACATCGGCTTGGAGCCAATCATCTATAAAACTACAAATAGCGGTAGCAGCTGGGCTCCTCTTGCACCAATCGACTTTAACAGCGCTGCAATGGCACAAGTAGTAAATCACTTATATGCTACAAACGCTAATACAAACGTTACTTCTCCTTACATGCTTGACTTTAACCTTATTGTTGACGGTAATGATAACCTGCACATTGCGGCATTATTTGCTTCTAATGCAAGTACTAATGCTGATTCTATTGGATACATTCAGCAGTTCACGGTTGGAACTGACGTGTACAAGTACACACACACACCGGGCGACCGTCCGTATTTGTATGATTTCGTAGGAAATGGTACAGCTGCATGGTCATTAAAGCTTATCGATTCAATGTGGACAGAAGATCCAGGTGGTCAAACTACCTCAGCAGGTTACAATGATAACCCATGGGATCCAACAGGAACTGGAAGTTCTAAATTAAACATTGATGCGCGTATCCAGTTAGGCCGCACTCCAAATGGTAAATTTGTTACTTATTCATGGTCTGAATCAGATACAAACTTTACTACAACTCAAAAGAAATACAATATCCTTCCAAACATTAAGGCGCGTTGCGCTGCGATCGGTGCAGGAACTTCTATGACTATATCACCAACTGAAATTAACGTTTCAAAAATTGCTGCTGGTCAGGGAACAAATAACCCACAGGTAAACAGCCGCGCTACATTACACTACATGTCACCAACTACAAGCGCTGCAACTGTTGCCTTAGGAGCAACCACTTCAACTGCTGATGTTATTGTGCCGTTTACTGTTACCAATAGTAACCCATACTCACAATTAACCAGCAACATTACATGGTATAGTTCTGCAAGATTATCTTTTGCATTTAATTCTATTGTAACTGAAATTGGTCAGAACGCTTCAAATAGTGTTGTTAACAGTTCTATCTATCCAAACCCTGCTTCTAACTCGGCAGTATTGGCAATAGACCTTAAAAACAACACAAGTGTTTCTGTTAGTATTTACAACACAATTGGCCAGTTAGTAAAAAGCACTACTGCTGATGGTCAAGTTGGAAACAACAACATCAACATTGATCTTGCAAACTTATCAAGTGGCGTTTACATTGTTAATGTAAAAGCAGGTAATGCTGTTAGCACTAAAAAATTAATCGTTGAATAAGCACTAAATCATCTTAATTTAAAAAGCCGTTCCTTACCGGAGCGGCTTTTTTTTAAATTTAAATCCCATATAACATGAAACATAAATTACTACTTACGGTCGCGGTTTTAGGAGGGCTCACCTCTTTGGCACAAAATAAGGGTACCCAACATGGTGTAACCAATCACTTTGCATCACAGGCACCATCAGTTTACCTTTCAAAACTGAAAAATGAAAATAATATTTCTAAGGCGAGTCAGCCTCAAACTATAACTAACTCGCCGCTTGCGTCAACTATGGCGGTTCCTTCGTGGAGTGCTGTTACAACTTCAAACAATATTTATGGGGTTTTAATTGACGGGCAAAAAACTTTACATTATAATCCTTATGTTAAAACGGTATCGTACATCCACCGCAAAGGGCCGGGTTTTACAGCATCTCCGGCAAACAATTCAGGAGCTATCATCGCGCATATTACTACTAATGGAGGTGCGGCCTGGGACAGTACTTGTTTTTGGAGCGACGGTACCAGCCCCGGACGTTATCCGCAAGGGGCAATTTATAGCGCACCAGGTAACACCTTGCTAAGTAACGCCTACGTTGTAGGTTCAGGTATTGTAACGGATGGTACAAACTGGATCGGCAGCTGGGTTGCCAGTAAACAATTAGGTGCGGGTAACTATAATAATACCGCAAGTGCCGCGCCAAATGCCATGCAGGTTCTTTCTAATACTGCACCATATCCTAGTACAGATAAAATGGATTATGCTGCTTATTCTTTCGCTACCACCAATGATGGTAAAGTAAGAACAATCGGTTATATCTGTGAAGACATTAACGCCGTTTCAATAGGCTTACGTGGCTTCAGGATCGCAACAGGGACTTTTAACGCCGGTGTATTCAACTGGACAGGAGATTCAATTATTCCAACTACGGAGTTAAGAACTGATAATTCAAAACATCTTGGTTTTATGCCGGTAATGGCCTGGTCACAGGATGGAATGACAGGTTACGCAATTGCTGTTGGAGTTAAAGCTGGCACTATCGGTTCTAACCGAGGATACCAGCCTATCATTTATAAAACTATAAATGGAGGAACAAGCTGGGCATTACTCTCAGGAATTGATTTCTCTGTTCCTACTTATTCAACAATTTTAAAACGTCTTGAGCCAGTTGCGGGGTCTACAGTTGTTGTGCCTTCTGTTAATACTGCTGAAGGCTTTGACGCTACAGTTGACATGAATGGAAATTTACATATGGCCTGCGTTCTTAACAGCTCCTCTAATACAAATATCGATTCATTGGATTACACTCAAACATTTACGCCTGAAAATTATTCCTGGGATTTTACACCCGGCAAAAAACCTTATCTGTATGATTTTTACGGTAACGGAACAAGTGCCTGGAAATATCTGACGATCGACTCTTTAACCTCTGAAGGACCGAGTGATATTAGCACTAACCCAGGTTATTTAGATAATCCGTGGGATATAGATGCTGGTTCTAAAGTTCGCTCCGGATCCAGGATTCAGTTAAGCAGAACACCTGATGGCAAATTTATTATCTATACCTGGGCTGAATCAAATCCTGCCTTTACCATAGGCGGTAAGAATTGGAACAATATTCCCGAAGTTAAAACCCGCTTGGTAGAAATAACTGGAAGTTTATATTCTATTTCTCCAACAAAAGTAAACGTTACTCCTATTGGAACGCCCGTTAATACCAAAGCCATGTTCCATTTTTCTGCCCCTGTTGTAAGTGCGCAAACGTACACTTCTTCTACGTCGGTAACTTTTACATTACCGGTAGCCGTTGTAAATAGCAATCCTTATAGCCAGTTAACAGCAAATACACATTGGTACAGCAACGCAAATCTTAATTTTGTTTTACCAATACCTACGGAAGTAAAAGTAAACGCTAATGAAACGAATGATGCAAGCGTTTACCCTAACCCTACTAACGAGAGTACAACTCTTACAATTGATCTTAAGGAAAACACTTTGGTTGAAATTTCTATCTTTAACATCATTGGTAAGGAAGTGAAAAAAGTTAGTTCAAACTGCAATGTTGGTTCTAATAACATTCATCTTGAAATGACTGGTTTTTCAAAAGGCATTTACCTTCTTAATATTAAAGCAGGCAATACTGTAACCACTAAAAAAGTTGTGGTTCAATAAAAATTAGAATTCTAAAAACAAAAAGCCGTCTCATTTCAGAGACGGCTTTTTTTATGATAATTTCTGAAGTGCGTCCCTCAGATTGCTGATGATGCCCTCTACGTCCTTTATGCTGCAGGTTCCTACCGAAAGGCGATACCAGTCTGAATTTTCCGAAGCCCCGAAAGCGTAAAAAGGTACGATGGCTAATTTAGCTTCATCCAGCAAATATTTTGTAATGTCTTTTGTAGTGGTTAATGTTTCGCCGTCTGCTTTCTTTTTTCCATGAAGCGAAAAACGTACCGTTAAATAAATAGCGGCTTGTGGTGTAATGGAATCTACCTGATGTCCTTCTGATTTTAATTTCTGGAAGCCCGTATGAAACCCCGAGAGGCGTTCGTTAATTTTTTGCTTTTGAACAACAAGAAACGCGTCGTATTTATCAAGCTGTGTAAGATAGGCTGCTGTGGCCATCTGCTCCGCTTTTGGCGCCCAGGCGCCCACGTGCGTTAAAATAGATTTCATTTTATCAATAAGAAACTTCGGGCCCATGCTCCATCCTACCCTCACGCCCGTTGCGGCAAGTGATTTGGAGATACCATCCACATACACCGTGTAATTTTTCATTTCAGGACGAAGAGATACTGGATCATAATGTTTCACATCTCCAATAGTTAATGCCCAGTAGATCTGATCGTACATCAGGTAAACGGGTTTTTGTTCGGGCCCTCTTTTTTTATTTTCTTCAAGAATAAGATCACAGATTTCTTCCAGGCCTTTTTTCGTAAACACAGTACCTGTAGGGTTTTGCGGTGAACATAAGGCAACAAGCGTAGCCTTTGAAATATGTGGTTCAATATCCGCCGCACGCGGCATAAAATTATTTTCTGCCCTGGCTTCTATTACCACCTGTTGGGCTGAGGTCAGATAACTGTAGTGATTATTGTTCCATGAAGGCACCGCAAAAATAACGGTATCGTTTGCATCAACCAGGGCCCTGAAAATAGCATAGATCACAGGCCTGGCGCCACCGGCAATTAATATTTCATCCGTCTTATAATCCAGTCCGCCACGTTGCTTTAATAACCCGCTAACCGCCTGTCGCAGCTCCAGCATACCATCCGCCGCGGGATAATTGGTTTGATCAGCGAAGTAAGCATCAACAATCAGCTGCTTAAGCTCAGAAGGTATTGGAAATTCTTTCGGGTTAAAATCGCCGATGGTGAGATTGTATATATTTTCTCCCGCCTTAACTTTTTCATTTACTTCGGCGGCAAGTTTAATAATTTCAGAACCTATTATATGTTCGGCTAACCTGGAAACTTTCATGGAATGTTACAGTATAATTAAAGGTTACAAACCTAAATCAATAAATACATTATTCAAACATTATTTAAAACTTGTTGAGATTTAAGCTTTCAGCTATAAAAAACCTAAAATCGTCTTTAAGTCTGGCTCTTACATCTAAATCCTTTTAATTCAGGCTTGTATATTCTATTCCTTTTCCTAAATTAGGTTTAGATTTACTTATCAAAGTTACTTTACTTACTTAATCCACGAGCTATGAAAAGACTACAACTTGAAGATCTGTCGAAACAACTCGGCTATTCAAAAACGCTAATCTCCATGGTGCTTAACGGTAAAGGCAACCAGTATGGAATAAGTAAAAAAACACAATCGGCCGTATTAGACGCGGTATCGCAGCTCGATTACACGCCCAACAAGTTTGCCAAAGCATTGCGCACCGGTAAAAGTTATTTTGTGGGATTGATTGTGGCCGATATTTCAAATCCGTTTTATTCCACCATCGCAAAAAACATAGAGCATGTTTTATTTGACCGCGGCTATAATCTTATGGTGTGCAGTACCGAAGAAAATGAAGAAAAAGAAAAACGCCTGGTAGAAATGATGCTCAACCAGCAGGGAGTAGACGGTGTAATTGTAGCCACCACATTTAAAGATTCATCTTTTTACGACCAGCCGCGTTTCGCGAAAACCCCGCTGGTATTTATCGACCGGCTTCTTCCACTCTTTAATACCAACTATGTGGTGATTGATAATTACGGAGGGTCGCTGGAAGTAGTAACCTATTTAATAAAAAAAGGAAGTAAAAAAATCGCTTGTCTTTCCATCACTCCGTCCTACCTGAGTACCATTGAAGACCGCGTGAATGGCTATAAAGACGCGCTTCTTAAAAATAAACTAAAGCAGGATGATTCCCTTATTAAACTGATCCGTTTCGAAAACATTAACGAGGATGTAGATAACGCTTTAAAAGAATTACTTACTTCACATCCCGACCTGGATGCTGTTTACGCCCTTAACAATCATATTGCCACTGCACTGCTTAAAACAATCCGCAAAAAAGAATTCGAAAAACATTCTGACAGATTACGGATAGCCAGTTTTGACGACATTGAACTTTTTAATATCATCGATAAAAAAGTGGTTTCTGTTTCGCAGCCCATTGAAGAGATAGGCAAGAATGCCTCACTGCTCATGCTGGATATCATTGACGGAAAACAACTGAACAAGTCGAACGTGGTGCTTGCTACAAAGGTGATTGAACGTTAGACGGATCAAACACCTGTACTTCCGTTAACGGGTTAAAGAGGTACGTGCTCCCGGATTTTATTTCAACGCATTTAATGCGCTTTCTTATTTTTTCTCCTTTTTTAAAAATCTTATTGCCGTTGTACAAAAACAAGGTATCCGCAGGAATACGTTCTAAAAACAACAAATCAGAGTTTTCATCGTGCAGCTTTAATACCCGCAATAACTTGGTATCTGTGCAACTGGTAGCTGCAGGGTTTTGCATGTAACTCCTTAGCGCTGAAAAAATTTCAAGCGGAAAAATATCAGGCGTTAAAAAAGGCTGCATCAGTTTTTGAAAATTTTGCTTCCACTCTTTCCCGTGCGGATTAACTGAATTCTTATGCTCGTTATAGGTTACAAGGTGAGCCACCTCATGCACAAGGGTAATAAGGAAAGAAAATTTATTGAGGTTGTGGTTAACGGTTATTGTATGGTTGAATCCGTTGTGAGGCGAAGTGTAATCGCCCAGACGCGTGCTTCTTTCTCTCTTTATTTTTAATTTAAAATCAAGCTCTACGATCCATTTCGCAATTAACTCAACGCTTTCTTCCGGCAAATACTTTTTTAATATTTCCGAATTTTTCTGGTACTGAACTGCTCTTAGATCCACACTGCAAAAATAAAGACCTTATCATTAAAAACCACCAGCAAATCCTTAACTTTACAAACAAATTTTGTTAACTACTAATTTGATGTGTTCTCTGCACAGTAACAAAAATACATACCATGCAAGACAAAGAAATTGTTTCGTTTATTGTTAAGTGGTTAAAAGATTATTCGGATAATTCAAAAACCGACGGATTTGTTGTTGGAATTTCCGGCGGTATCGACAGCGCCGTAACATCCACGCTCTGCGCGCTCACTGGCAAAAAGGTTATTGTGTTGAACATGCCCATCCGTCAGTTTAAAAACGAATTCGACAGGAGTAATGAGCATATTGAACATCTTAAAAAGAGCTTTAAGAATGTTGAATCCGCCACCGTTGAATTAACTCCCGTGCTGGAAGCTTTTGAATTGGTGTTGCCAAAAGAAAACCAGGATTTCCTCAGCATGGCCAATACGCGCGCGCGTATCCGAATGAGCACGTTGTATGCCTTTGCCACACACCACCGCCTTTTAGTAACCGGAACCGGAAATAAAGTGGAAGATTTTGGCGTTGGTTTTTTTACCAAGTATGGCGATGGGGGTGTGGATATTTCGCCGATAGCCGACCTTTATAAAACTGAGGTATATGCGCTGGCGAAAGAGCTGAATGTAATAAGCAATATCCAGGCAGCAAAGCCTACCGACGGTTTGTTTGCCGACGGGCGAACAGACGAAGATCAAATCGGGGCAACTTATCCTGAACTGGAATGGGCCATGGAATACCTTGCCAATAAACAAACTTACGCGTTTTCGGAGCGGCAAAAAACAGTAATGGAAATCTATAAAGGGCGACACGGGGCAAATCGTCATAAGATCGACCCCATACCTGTGTGCATGATACCAAAAGAATTAAAATAAAGATAATATGTTAGGAAAATTCGGAGACATGATGGGCAAATTGCAGGAAGCAAAAAAAATTGCCGGAGAAATTAAAGACAGGCTGGACAATACAGTGCTGAGCGTGGAATCAGCCGGTGGAGATATTAAAATTGATATTACGGGTAACCGAAAAATAAAAAAAATAACGGTGGCCTCCTCGCTTCAGCACGGCGATAAAACCGAACTGGAAGCGCAGTTAATGAAAGCGATGAATCTTGCTATTGAAAAAGCCGACACGATTCATGGCGAGGAAATGAAAAAAGTTGCAGGCGGATTAATGCCTGGTTTATTCTGATAACGGGAATATTTTCCTCACCTTTCATTACCAAAAATTTCATCTGGCTTTTAGACTAGCACTGGCATGCTTTTGGAGTAGTGTTTGTTAAATACTATTACAATGAAAAATTTAACCGTGACAATTTTAATGCTTGCATTATCTTTTGGTGCCTGCAAAAGCTGGAATAAAACAAAAAAGGGAGCCGCTATTGGCGCAGGCACAGGTGCTGTAGCCGGAGCCGCGATTGGTAAAGCCGCAAACAACAACACCATTCTTGGCGCTATCATAGGCGCTGCAGTTGGAGGGGCTGCCGGCGGAGCAATAGGGCATTACATGGACAAGCAAGCTGCTGAAATACAAAAAGACCTTGAAGGAGCGAAAGTAGAACGTGTTGGTGAAGGAATTAAAATCACTTTTGATACAGGCATACTTTATGATGTGAATTCCGCAACGCTTAAACCTGAAGCAACTACCAACATTTCAAAACTGGCTAAAGTGCTGAACAAATATCCCGATACCGAAATATTAATTGAAGGACATACCGACAATACCGGTGATGACAAATACAACCAGGATCTTTCTGTTAAGCGCGCGGAATCAGTATCTAACTCACTAAAAACGCAGAGCATAAAAGGCTCAAGAATAACAACTGTAGGTTATGGCGAGTCTCAGCCTTTAGAATCCAACGAAACAGTGGAAGGTCGCACTCAGAATCGTCGTGTGGAAGTAGCAATTATGGCGGATAAAAAATTAAAGAAAGCTGCCAAACGCGGTGACATTAAATAGCTGATTAGATCCTGATTCCTATTACCAATACATCATCCACCTGCGGAAGATCGCCTTTCCATTCTTCAAAAACAGCGTGAAGAGTTTCATTTTGCTCTTCCATTGTTTTATCCTGAATGCTGAGAAGGGTTTCTTTAAACTGTTTGTACATGAATTTTTTTCCAAAGCCAATGGAAGTGTTTTTTTTCTTGCGCCCCCCGAACTGATCGGCATAACCATCGGTAAATAAATAAACAGTATCTCCCTTTTGAAGTTCAAATCTGTTGTTGGTAAAGGGCTTAACTTCTGTTTCCATTGCAGCGGTTAAAGGTTGTTTATCGGCCTTCAGCAAAATCAATT
>JACDDR010000122.1:11067-11464 GCA_013816895.1 Bacteroidota bacterium | reverse complement strand
AGGAAGAAAGGCCTACAACGAAAAAAAGAGGACAGCGGAATTTATGGGCACGGAAAATGCACGTAAGGAAACTCTTTTACAGGAAATTCATCACCGGATAAATAACAATCTTCAGATAATTTCGAGCCTGCTTACGCTGCAAGCCAATAGTGTTAATAATGAGAAGCTGAACGAATATTTAGTTCAGAGTCAAAACCGCATTCAGTCGCTGGCCGCGCTTCACGAGCTATTATACCAGAGCGATACCCCGTTAATAATTAACATGAACGATTACCTGTGCAAGGTACTGGACTACCATCGTGACCTGATTCCAGCTGAGGTTCAATTGCAGGTGACAATTATTGACACAGCTTTTCCGACAAAACTGGCAGTGCCGATCGCGTTAATTGTAAATGAA
>JACDDR010000122.1:0-11057 GCA_013816895.1 Bacteroidota bacterium | reverse complement strand
TTTACGGGATCAGTGAACGGCAAAATAAAAGTTTCTTTAATGCCTTTTTTGAATGAAAAGGATAGTTGGGTGCTGACTGTAAGCGATGATGGAAAGGGATTGCCGCCGGATAATCACTATCGAAAAGAGAGCCTGGGTATAAAGCTCGTAAATATATTAACCAAACAAATTAAAGGGAATCTGGTAAAGATGAATTCGCCTGGCGCGACTTTTGAGATTGTATTTAGTAAAGAAAAATAAAAACGTACTGTAAGTGGAAAAAAGCATTGGGTTTCTTATTGTTGAAGACGAATTGATGATTGCCGAAATGATATCGGGGATTCTTATTAATGCAGGTTATTCAAAAATAAGGATTGCTGAAACTCTGGATGAAGCAATTGAAATGATAAATCAAGTAGTACCCGACATTGTATTAACTGATATTAATTTTGGCAAGCTAAATACAGGAATAGATCTTGGTAAATTGTTATTCACCAAATACAAAGTTCCTTTTATTTATATTACTTCCTATTCTGGTTCTGAAGTTGTTGAAAAAGCCAAACATACTCGGCCGAGCGCTTATCTTATTAAACCATTTAAGGAGGAGGATCTTCTTGTGGCCATAGAGCTGGCCATATTTAATTCCAAAAATTCAGTAAATAACCAACAACCGGGTGAAATCATGATTAAAATAGGAAGGAGTCTTGTTCGGTTAAATTATAATGATATTAAGTGGCTGGAGTCTGCAGCAAACTATACAACGCTTCATTTAGTTAATAACAAAAAAATTATCCGAATGCCTCTTTCTGAATTAATTGAGCAATTGCCTTCTGGTCAATTTATAAGGATTCATAAGTCATATGTTGTAAACAAACAACATGTAAGTGAAACCAGTGTAAATTCTATTATGATTGGAGACTTTGTTTTGCCGATAGGGCGAACATATAAAGACAATGTTCTAATTTTTTTTAAGAATTTTTTTTCTTAGAAGCGCGCATCTCTTTCGCGGTACTTTCTGTTTATTTAATGCGTTAGTACGGTTTACTCGTTTAATCGGTTGTTCGTCCCACCTATTAGTAAAACCAACATTATAAAATTACATTCGCGCAAAATTATTAATTCATGAAAAAACGATTACAATCAATGAAAATGTTTCAACTTAAAAATGCCTTATTCGGGGCATGCCTCTTTGCTGGATCTTTGTGGACAAACATAAGCGCACAATCAGCTACTATTTACTCAGAAAGTTTCACGTCCTCCCTAGGTACCGCAGTGGCGGCCAATGGTAGTTTTGGAAACTGGATATTCACCAACTCATGTACAAGAAGCGCTTTAGGTGGCCACACCAGCACAGGGTCGGCGTTGTTCTCAGGTATAGGATGCCAGTTCGGCAACAATTCAAATACGGTTGGAGGCGATTTAACAACGCCGTCGATGTTTATTCCGGCAACCGGCTCAACCAGTTTAACCTTTAATTATTCATTGCAAAATGAGTGTGGCACAGGTGGTTTTGCTTGTTCTTATGATATCCTTTCTATTCAGGTGTCAAATAATGGCGGTACCAGTTTTTCAACAGTAATGAATTCAAACGGTGGGGGACTGGTAAATGGCACCGCTTGGGTGGCTGCCACTTATAACCTTAGCGCTTATGCAGGCCAAACAATATTAGTTAGATTTAACTTTAATTCTCTCGATGGTATTTCAAATGCTTTTGATGGTGTGTATGTTGATGATATTGCAGTATCTACAGCCGCCTCTGCTCTTAATTTTGACGGAGTTGACGATAACGTGGACATTGGTAATGCAATGAACACAATTCTCGACCCATTAAATAAAATAACGGTTGAAGCTTGGGTTAAACCATCAACCACTGCAGGTTTGGGTGTTATCATTGGTAATTACGGAACTCCAGCGGGTCAAATGCAATTTTTGCTTCGCAGAGATGGTGATCAATATGCTATGTGGGTTGATGATGGTGCTGGCTTTAAGGTTGTCAATTCCGGAGTTGCTACTGTAACTACCGGTATTTATCAGCATGTGGCCGGTGTATGGGATGGCTCAAAATTACAGGTTTTTATAAACGGTGTATTAAAGGCAACTACCACGGGTGTAATAGGTACAAGTTTTGCTAGTACAACCAACCTTGTGAAAATGGGGTTGAATAATATTAACGAGAACTTTACTGGAAATATTGATGAAGTCCGCATCTGGACCATTGCTCGTACGCAATGTGAAATAAATACTTTCAAAAACTGCGAGATTCCAACTAACGCAGCAGGTTTGCTGGCCAATTATCACTTTAATCAAGGTTATTCTGCTGGAAATAATCCAACTGTAACAACTCTTACTGATGCTTCCGGCAACAGTAACAATGGGACGCTAACCGCTTTTGCTTTAACCACAGGAACAATATCCAATTGGGTATCCCCTGGAGGCGTTATTAACGGTTCTGTTACTCCATTACCGAGTCCGTTAGGTTCCTCAGCAACACCGCCTGCGGTTTGTATGGGTGGTACAACAACATTAAATGGTACAGGTGCGAATACATATACATGGACAAGTGGCGTATCTAATGGTGTTGCATTTACTCCAACAGCAACAGCAACGTATACTCTTTCAGGTACAGTTTTAGCAACTACCTGTACATACACTTCACAGCTTGGCGTAACAGTTAACCCTCTACCGGTTATATCTGTAAACAGCGGTTCTATTTGTGCCGGTAAATCGTTTACAATGGTTCCTTCCGGAGCAAACACCTATACTTTCTCTAATGGTTCAGCTATCACAACACCAACAGCAAATGCAAGTTATTCCGTAACAGGAACAAGCGCAGCGGGTTGTGTTTCTTCAGCACCGGCTGTTTCAAATGTAACAGTTAACGCTTTACCTGTTGTTTCAGTTAACAGTGGCGTTATTTGTAATGGACAGTCCTTTACAATGTCACCAAGTGGCGCAACTACTTATACATTCTCAAATGGTTCAGCTGTGGCTACTCCAACAGCTAACGCAAGCTATTCTGTAACAGGAACCGGCACGAATGGTTGTGTCTCTTCACCGGCTGCTGTATCAAGCGTAACAGTTAACGCTACTCCGGTTATTTCGGTAAACAGCGGTGCTATTTGTGCTGGTAAATCATTTACAATGGTTCCTTCAGGAGCAAGTACTTACACCTTCTCTAATGGTTCATCTGTTGCTACTCCAACAGCTAATGCAAGTTATTCGGTAACAGGAACAAGTACTGCAGGATGTGTATCATCTGTAGCTGCCGTTTCTAACGTAACCGTTAACGCTTTACCAGTTGTTGCAGTTAACAGTGGTGTTATTTGTAATGGTCAGTCATTCACAATGACTCCATCAGGAGCAAGCACTTATACATTCTCTAATGGTTCATCTGTTGCCACACCAACAGCTAATGCAAGCTACTCCGTAACAGGAACAAGCACTGCTGGTTGTGTGTCTTCAGCTCCGGCGGTTTCTAACGTAACAGTTAACGCTGCTCCGGTTATTGCGGTGAACAGTGGTGTTATTTGTAATGGTCAGTCATTCACAATGACCCCATCAGGTGCAAGCACTTATACTTTCTCTAACGGTTCGGCAATTGCTACTCCAACAGCTAATGCAAGTTATTCCGTAACAGGAACAAGCACTGCAGGTTGTGTGTCTTCATCGCCTGCTGTATCAAACGTAACAGTTAACGCTGTTCCGGTTATTTCGGTAAACAGTGGCGTTATTTGCGGTGGTCAGTCGTTTACAATGTCACCTAGTGGCGCAACTACTTATACATTCTCTAATGGTTCTGCAATTGTAACACCAACTGCAAATGCCAGCTACTCAGTTACCGGAACCAGTACAAATGGTTGTGTGTCATCTGTGGCAGCTGTATCCAACGTAACGGTTAACGCTGTTCCGGTTATTTCTGTAAACAGTGGTGCTGTTTGTAATGGTCAATCCTTTACAATGAGCCCTTCAGGAGCAACAACGTACACTTTTTCTAATGGTTCTGCTATTGCAACACCAACGGCAAATGCAAGCTACTCTGTTACCGGAACGGGCACAAACGGTTGTGTGTCATCTGTACCAGCTGTATCAAACGTAACCGTTAACGCAAACCCTGTTATAGGAGCTGCAAGTGGTGCCATCTGTACTAATGGTACCTTTACCATTACTCCTAATGGAGCAAATACCTATACAATCAGCGGAGGGTCGTCAGTTGTTTCTCCTACTACAACAACCTCTTATTCTGTAACAGGAACCTCTACGGCAGGTTGTACAGGTAATACAGCAGTAGTTACGGTATCAGTTCAATCTTCTTTAACAGTTAGCATTGCAGGATCAAATACGGTTTGCGATGGCAACGCGGTTAGCTTAACTGCGAATGGTGCTTCAACGTATACATGGAACAACGGTGCTGTAAGCAACTCTATTGCGCCAACTCCTACTGTTAATACTACTTATAGTGTTACTGGTTCAAGCGGTACATGTAGCAACTCGGCAGTGATTTCGGTTACTGTTAATTCAACTCCTACAGTAAGCGCGGTTTCAAACACCAGCTTAATTTGTTCTGGACAAACTGTAAGCTTAACGGCCAGCGGTGCTGTTACTTACACATGGAGCACAAACGCAACAGGTGCAAACGTTTCTGATTCACCAACAATCACCACAACTTATACTGTAACAGGCGTAGGTTCAAATGGTTGTTCTGATACGGCAAGCGTAACACTGGCAGTTAGCCCTTGTACAAACATCCATGGTTACTCATCGGTATCCTCAGTAGACGTTTATCCTAATCCAACTACGGGTAAGGTAACAGTTGCAATAAGTTCAGAGGCACAGGTAGTGATTATGAATATGATTGGTGAGGTATTGAGTACTGAAAAAGTTTCTTCGGGACTTAACCAAATTGATCTTAGTGCTTATGCTAACGGAATTTATTTTGTAAATATTATTCAGAATAATTCTTCCAAAGCAATTAAATTGATAAAAGAATAAAAGTTTCCAATACTAAAAAACCTCCCGCTTGTTTAACAGGCGGGAGGTTTTTTATTGATTCAGTTTTTGGTTATTAAAAAGACTTACTTCGGCAGTTCGCCTTTTATAACTACGATGATATTTCCATTTTCACTTTTTTATTTTTGATCCTTTCCTCTTTTATCTTCTGCAGTGTTTTTACAATTTTATCGCTTTTAATGGCTACGTAGGCCGAATGATCAAGCACTTCTATCTTGCCAAGTTCCTCTTTTTGCAATCCGCCTTTTTGCAAAAGCATTCCTACAATATCCATTTTATTTACCTTGTCTTTTTTTCCTGCTGAAATGTAAAGTGTTTTCCATTGAACCGGCTTGGGTGAAATAAACTTCGAAGGCAAGGTTTCTTCTTCAGGTGTTGTTCCTAAAAAAGGCGGGAGATATTCCTCCTGATCCAGTAAAAAATACACGGTGCCATCGGCGTTCATTCGTGCAGTTCGCCCGTTGCGGTGAATCATAACATCTTCGGTGGTTGGCAACTGGTAATGGATCACTGCTTCAATTTCAGGTATATCAAGACCCCTGGCTGCCAGATCAGTTGATACCAATAAGTTTATGGATCCATTTCTTAATTTAATGAGCGTTTTTTCCCTGTCAATTTGCTCAAGCCCCCCGTGATAAAATCCATGCGCTACATTTAGTTTTGCGAGCTGATCTGAAATTCGGTTTACAGCGTCGCGATGATTACAAAATACAATGGTTGATTTTGAATTGATCTTCCCGATCAATAAAAGCAAGGCTTCCAGTTTATCATCGCCTGTTACGCGAACGCTTTTTATTTTCAACATTCCACCGCTCAGTTTTTCTTCGCTGGTAAAATTTATTTCGGTTACCGTTTTTACTCCTGCAAATGCAGGTATTTCAGCAATGCTGGTGGCGGAAGTAAGAATGCGTTTCTTTAATCGTTCCATGGATTTAATGATAAATGACATTTCTTCCTGGAAACCCGATTCCAGCGATTTATCAAATTCATCCAGTATTAAAAAATTAGCGTATTCAAGTACAAGGTTTTTCTTTCGAAGGTGGTGCGCTATCCGGCCGGGTGTACCCACGAGTACTGCCGGCGGCTCAATAAGGTTATCTCTTTCAATTTGCACCGAGTGCCCGCCGTAACAGCAGCTTATTTTAAAGGCTGTTCCCATTTGTTTGAACACTCGCTCTATTTGCTGGGCTAATTCCCGTGTTGGGACAATTATCACAAGCTGAACCTCTTTTGTTTTTTCTTCCAGCATGGTAACAAAAGGTAATAAAAATGCAAGTGTTTTACCGGAGCCAGTGGGAGAGATGAGAATAAGATCGCCGGGGTTATTAATTTTTTCAAGCATGGTTTTTTGCATGCTGTTTAACTCGGTGATATTGAATTTTGAAAGTATGGAAGAATCTATCATTTAATGCTGGTATCAAATTTTAATGAAATCGAAAAACAAAGATACGGTTATTATACGGGTGTTTTTCACAGGGAGAGTTCCTTTCTCGCAGAGTACGCAGAGATCGCAGAGTTTAATACGGCACTAAAATCTGCTATGTATATTTTTCACGCAGAGACCGCAGATATCGCTGAGTTTAATATATTGCTAAAACGCTGTTACGTATATTTTTCTCGCAGAGACCGCAGAGATCGCAGAGTTTTTCCCTAAAGAAATTTTTATCCAAGAACCTGTCTCAAATCTTCTATCAGGTCTTCAATGTCTTCAACCCCCACACTTAAACGCAAAAGATTATCCACCACTCCCGATTTATCGCGTTCTGCTTTGGGAATGGAAGCGTGGGTCATAGTTGCAGGATGATTTACCAGGGATTCTACTCCACCAAGACTTTCTGCAAGAGAGAATACTTTAAAGGAAGAAGCAATATTGAATGTATCTTCAACGGTGCAATGTTTTAAAACAATGGCTATCATTCCCCCAAAATCACGCATTTGTTTTTTTGCAATCTCATGGTTCGGATGATCTTCAAAGCCGGGCCAGTAGATCTTTTCAACCTTCGGATGCGTTTTTAAAAATTCAGCGATCTTCCTCCCGTTGTAACAATGACGTTCCATGCGAAGGTGCAGGGTTTTAATTCCGCGCATTACCAGAAAGCTGTCCATAGGGCCCGGAGTAGCACCACAGCTGTTATGGATAAAGGCCAGCTGTTCGTAAATAGCATCATCATTCACTACCAATGCACCCATTACTACGTCGCTGTGTCCGCCTAAATATTTTGTCACGCTGTGCATCACAATGTGCGCGCCCAGTGCAAGTGGATTTTGTAAAAAGGGGGGTGCAAAAGTGTTATCCACACCAAGCATAATGTTGTTATCCTTTGCAATTTTCGCGCAGGCCTCAATGTCGATGATCTGCATTGTAGGATTGGTAGGTGTTTCAACCCAAATGAGTTTTGTGTTTACATTTACATACTTGCTGATGTTATTTGCATCGTGCATGTTTATGAAATGAAAGCGGATCCCGAAATTGGCGAATATTTTTGTAAACATGCGGTAACTTCCGCCGTAAAGATCATCACCGGTAATAACTTCATCACCCGGACGGAGTAATTTCATCACCGCATCCATTGAACCCATTCCGCTGCTGAAGCAAAGGCAATGCTTGGCGTTTTCAAGGGAAGCTATATTTTTTTGTAGTGCTTCACGGGTCGGATTTTTGCCGCGGGCGTAAGCATAACCTTTGTGCTTTCCCGGATATTCCTGAACGTAAGTGCTTGTTTGAAAAATGGGAGTCATTATTGCTCCTGTTGTAGGATCGGGTTCTGCACCGGAGTGTATGGCTCGTGTACCGAATTTATGGTTGCTGAAATCTGTCATAATTGATGATGCAAAATTAAGTAAAAAAGATGCTCAAGCCGGTTCTTTTGGTAAATAAAAAAGGCCGCTCTTTCAAGCAGCCTTTAAAATAAATTTAATGTTTTTAGTGGTGACTTTCAGCCGGTTTTTCTCCGCCCATTTCTTTCTCTGCTTGTTTTTCAAGTGCTTCATCGTGCGCGCCCGGGTGACCGTGAGCAGCACGTAATTTTACTTGCTGTTCGATCAGCAAAGGATCAACCTTGGCAAAGCGCCCTGATTCACCAGCATAAGTACCTTCACTCAGAATGATAAATAGTCCGTAGAACATAAATGTAATGTAAGGCACAAGCACAATGTATTTAAAGAACTTTACCTCGTGGCCAAGGTGCATAAACCAGATCACGATAAAGGCTGCTTTAGCAAGGGTTAAACCAATGAACAATACTTTTAACCAGAGTGTTCCGCTCCATCCATGACCAGGAGCCATTGAGCCAATAATAAGTTCAGCAATGGTAATAACAAGCATGATCCAAAACACATTCCATAACGTACGACGGGCTTTTTTGCCATAGTCTGCATCATGGTTGTACATTGTTTCGTATGGAGGATAATTGTCGTGAAATTCTGACATGATCTATAGTTTTAAATTAATTCTTAATTCTGTTTTTAAAATTTAAGCTTACAATAAATAGAAGAAGGTAAATACGAATACCCAGACAAGATCTACGAAGTGCCAGTAAAGACCAACCTTCTCGACCATTTCGTAATGTCCGCGTTTTTCATAAGTGCCTTTTAAAACGTTAAGGAAAATAACTAAATTGATAACAACCCCCGAGAAAACGTGGGTTCCGTGAAATCCTGTGATAAAGAAGAAATAATTTGCAAACTGCGGTACGCCATATTCATTCACTGTCATATTCGCACCACGAAACGTATCAATAATGTAAGCTCCTTTTTCAAAATCCCATACATGACGAAGCGCTCCACCATGTCCGTCTGGCCCTCCGGTATGTGTTCCAGTAATAAAGTGATACCATTCCCATGCTTGTGATAATACGAACATTAAACCACCAACAATGGTCCAGAACATCCAAACCGTAACGCCTCTGCGATCCATGCGCTTACCGGCTTCCACAGCAAGTACCATGGTAACCGAAGACATGATGAGGATAAAAGTCATTAAACCAACGTAAGCCAAAGGCAAATGCTGCTCTACGAAAGGGAAGTGAGTAAATACATTTTCCGCTTTAGGCCATACATCCGCGTATTTGTGGCGGATAAAACCATAAGACATCAATAAGCCTCCAAACGTTAAAGCATCGGAGATGAGGAAGAACCACATCATCATTTTTCCGTAACTAACGCCAAAAGGTGATTTACCGCCGCTCCAGGCGTCTTTTGTATCAATTTCTGCAGTGTGAGCCATATTATTTTAAAATAATGTTAAAATTCTGTTGCAATATTAACGATAAAAATATAAAAACAAAAACAAATATACCCACAAGAGGTCAAGAAAATGCCAATAGATGGCAGTTAGCTCTATACCAAGGTAATCAGAGGAAGAATATTTTTTCAACAGGCTTTTTGTTAATGAAACTACGAGGGCAATAATTCCTCCCGACATGTGAATCATATGAAGCAACGCGATGAAGTATAAAAATGATCCAGAAGCGTTGGCGTATTTTCCGACAAAGTAAATCCCCTGTACTGTGAGCTGTTTCCAGGCTTCCACCTGCGTGTAAAAAAAGGCGATTCCAAGAACGAGGGTTAAAAATAATCCGAGCGAAGTAAGCTTTATGTTGTTTTTTTTAATGGCCATTTGCGCCATGAGCAGGGTTAAGCTGCTGGTGACAAGAATACAAGTGCTGATGATGGCAATGTCTGGTAAATGAAACACAAGCCAGTTGCCATTGTCGGCCCGAACTATATACGCGCTGGTAAGGCCGGCAAGCAGCATAATGATGCTGATAATGCCAATGTAAAGCAATGGCTTGGCGGTTTTCCGGGTTGCTGCTTTAATTTCGGCAGCATGCGGATTTACTTTTTTAGGTTTGATTGTTTCCACCATGATTAAAATTTTGTCATTAAAGCCAGCTGAACTACCGGCAAATATATAAGGGTTACTAGAAATAATTTTTTCGCGTGAGCATCAGTAGGAAGCCTGTAAAAATTATAAGCCTGCAGGAGCAATGCCATTCCCGCGAGCAAACACACCGATGCGCTTATCAATCCAACAAACTGGAACACGAAAGGAAGCATGCTGGTTAAGAGCAGAAAAACTGAATACAGGAGGATCTGGAACTGTGAGGCCTGGTCCTTACCGCCATTGGAGGGCAATAGGTAAAAATCGGCGCGGGCGTAATCATCGCTGTTAAACCAGGCAAGCGCCCAAAAATGAGGAAACTGCCATACGAACTGAATTAAAAATAGAAGAATGGCGAAGAACTTCACTTCTCCGAAACCCTGGGTAGCAGCAACGGCGCCTATAAGAGTAGGCAAAGCGCCCGGAAAGGCACCCACAAAAACTGACAACGGCGTTACTCTCTTTAAAGGAGTATAAACCAGGGCATATAATATAATAGATACAAATCCGAGGATGCCGCAAAGCGGATTAGTGTAAATCCACAATAAAATTGTACCGCCAATTCCGCAGGCGGCGCAAAAAATAAAAGCTTCGGTGGATGATAAAACACCTGTAGCCATTGGTCTTTGGCGGGTACGGTGCATGAGTTTATCAAGATCTTTTTCAATGATCTGGTTAAAACCGTTTGCGGCGGAAGTCACCAAAAAACCACCTAATCCCAAAGCTAATAATTGAAGGGAAATTATTTCCTCACAAACAGTAAGATAGGTAATAACCGCGGAAAAAACCACAAGCGATCCCAATCTGAATTTTGTAAGCTGTAAAAATCCCGCAAACTTAGAAGTGGAGGCGGTTTGAGATGATATATGCGAGGATGAAGTTTCCAAAAACTGTGCAAATTTACTACTAAAATCGGGACTGGTATATTTTTATTAGGGTCCTCGGAAAATAACTTTTAGAAAAAAAGCTTTTTTTGTTAAAATAAATTTTTACTTTTGCCCTGAACAATCTAAAATTAACGATGAATTCAAAATTTTTACGCACAATCGGAGCCAGTCTATCGGTAGCTGTTATTTTAACAAGCTGCGACGGATTAGGAAAAATGATCAAAAAACAAAAAGACATTAAATATACTGTTACGCCAAATCCAATTGAAATGCATGCGGATAGCATTCAGTTCAGCGTGAAC
>JACDDR010000005.1:42075-73025 GCA_013816895.1 Bacteroidota bacterium | reverse complement strand
GTACCCGCTTCCAGACCAAATATGAACGAGATCCTTGAAGACACAAGGGATCTTGCTCGTATTTGGGACTTGTATGGTCATTTAAAAAGTGCTCTAAAATAAAGCATATAAAAATTTATTTACGTTTAGGGATTTTATACCCAATTTGTTTGCGCGGTTTTGGATTTTCTATAAACTCATCAAAGTACCTAAATACGATCTCAATATTTTTATCGTGATTATCTATTTTCTTTTTGATCTTTTCAATCTCTAATTTTAGTTCAGTATGTGAGACCAGCATTTCTCGCAACTTTACAAATAGTTCGATTATTCTGATACTTACTTGTACTGCTTGTTCACTTTTTAAAACATTGGCTAACATTAAAACACCGTGTTCTGTAAATGCATATGGCAGAGTTCCACCTAAATGTCCTTTTGATGGTATCGCTTTTTGCGATACCATCATTTCAACCTCTTGCTCCGTTAACTGAAACATAAAATGAGTAGGAAATTTTGTTATATTCCTCTTTACTTGTTCACGCAATCGTATTGGTTTAACTCCATAAAGCTGAGCCAAATCCCTATCAATCATTATTTTTTGGTTTCTCAAAAAATAAATTTTACTAATCAATACCTCCTGTGGAATTACTGTGATATCAATCTTTTGCTTTGCCATGAATGCTTGAGTTTAAGGTATCGCAATTTGCGATACCCTATTGTTAAGATATTTATGCTTAATAAGAGTTTGAAGTTTTAATATACAAGTATAAGATATTAATGTCTTCAAATTTTTTCACAATAATCCCTTCACAGAGTCGAACAAGTAACTGCTTGAAAATAAACGCTTCTGGATTTTGAAGTACTTTTATCGAACCAAAAACCCCTGATAAATAAGACTTTATCAGGGGTTTTCCGGTTAAGTACCCTACGGGTCGGATTTATCGAACCTTATGCGTGGTTTTCAATCACTTAGAGAGCTCATGAATTCGACCCGTAGTCACTTTAGGTTATAAAGGTTGTTTTTATTTTTTCTTTGGTCAAATTAAAAGGTACGCCCAAATTAAGGGGTTTATTGCAAGCTACTTTTATTATCAAGGTTTAATGTTTCTATCATTCTTTCTAACTCTTGAACTTTGTCATTTTGACTGCGGTTGTTAAACTGTCTTTTTTTCAATAAGAATTCTATGTCAAGTCGCTTTTGTATTAGCTCTTTAGAGTTGTGAGAAAGAGATGTTTTTTCGTTTGATAAAATAGCCAAAAGTGAATATAAATTGTCGTAGTTCTCTATGAGTTCTTGTTCATAGAATTCTTTAACGTCTAAAAAAATTTGATTGGCAACTAAAAACAATAAATGCAATGGCATTTGATAGTATTCAGAATTGTCAATGTGTGAATATCTATCCTGCTTTAAAATATAATTCAATAATTCTTTGAACAAATTTTCTTTCTCACTTTTGTCTTTGAATGCAGATTCGTTTTCAAATAGCAATGCAACCCCTGAACAAATGAAAGATTCTTTAACCAATGGCGAAAAGTCAATTTTGGAAGGGTTCCAACCTTGATGAATAGTTTTAAATTTATTGATTAACTCTTTCGCTGTTTGAATAGGGTTGTCTTGTCGGCTTATTAAAAATCCTAAACTTTTTAATGCAGACCAATATGGCTCTACATAAGTTCTGTCCCAAAAGAATTTGTCAGAGGAAATATAATTTGTCATTGCCTCAAGTAAAGTTGAAGCAATTTTTTTGTCTTCTTTGTCCTTGATAACTTCTACATAGAAATTGAACTTTTGCAAATTGAATAACTGTGAATCTAAACTCAAAAGTTCAATAGAATTTTCCTTGTAAGCGTCCGTCAATAATTTTATTTCTGAATTGTAAATGTCGTTTGGCTTGTATTGACGACTATTTGTTCTTGGTCTGTAACTAAAAATCCAATCTTCAATTTCCGAATTTGATAGTGTTTTCTTCAAAGATTGAATTATGTTCACGTAGTTCTTTTTCTTTACTTCAAGCCATTCTTTTTGTTGCTCAATTCCTTTTTCAAAAAACTGTTCGTTTCTTTCATTTTTTCTTTCAGAATCTTCGTAGATAGAAAAACTTTCCGTTAGTTTATTTGATGTTTCAAAATAATTTTGTGCTACAATGAACAAGAGAACTTTCAAGTCAGATTTTGCAACTGTTTTTTCATCTGTGAGTTTATAAACTAATTGTAAATACTCTTGTGGGCTAAAATTGAACGAAGATATAAACACACAATCTTGAATTAATGGAAGTTTTAGATTGTCCCAAAATTCAATCCAAAGAGAAATGTCTTTTCTAATAAGAACGGAAGATATAAAACTAAACTCGTTGTTTAACATCATATAATCCGAATGGCGTGTTGCTTCTTGAACAAAATTCCAAAGGTTTTCTTTTGGTAGTTTGGATATGGAGTTCACATATCCATTAAGGAATTCTTTGTCATATGTTCTAATAGCGTCAAGCAATTTATCAGGACTAACATTTACGTTTAGCCATTCTTCTTTTTTGTTTAAAACCCATTCGGTGGGAATATTTTCAATTAAATCAACATAGAAACCGTGAAGCATTTCGGTTTTATCTAATAACGATTTTAATACTTCTAAAGAACCAAAGCGTGAATCTTGAACAATGTTCAGAGCTAAATTTTTCTCTAACCACGAATGAATGTAATCTTGAATAACGTGAGTTTCATTATTGTGTCCGTCTTTTTTGAATATTCTTCTCAGAAATTTATTGAAAACAAATTCTGATAAACTTTTTTCTGAATGAGCTTTGTACGAAATATAAAGCTCATTGTCTGCTAAAATATTCTCTAATTCTTTATCTATGTTGAGGGGAATAACTTCTGTAACCTCTACATTTTTATCATCTTTGATTGATGTGTGTAGTAAGTCGGCAACATTGCTTATGAATGGCTTTATAGACTCATTCAGCGATGAAATTCCTTCTAAAATTTCAACGAATTTGCGTTCAGGATATATTCGCTCAAGAACGTAAAAATCGTATTTATAATAAATGTCTTTATTCATTACTAATGTAAATATGCTAATGGAATTTGGTGTTGTGTTGAATTATCCCAATAGTGTTTGAAAATTGATTTAATGAAGTCTTTTGTCTCATTATTTGACACTTTAAAAATTCCTGTTGATAGCTCTGGTTGAATATGGTATCCAATAGAACTTCCTACAAGAAAAACATTAGTTTCATCAATTATTAGAAATCTATCATGAAAAAAACGACTTCCTTGATTATGTTTATCATCGTTATTTATCAATCGCATTCCAAACCTACAATCCTTGTTTGAAGGAATAACGGCTTTTAGAGCATCCTTAACATCATTAAGATAGTTTCTCTTGTTTTGTAACGATGTGTAAACTAATATTTTTATAGTAATGTCGTTTCTGATATTCGCAAAGATATTTTGGTCTGCATTTCGGGGATATACATTAAAATATGGATCCCAAATAATTATTTCATTGGTTGCGGAATCAACTAATTCTTGATACAAAAGAGGATTATCATTAGGATGAGAACCTTTATGGTAAAACCAATATTGGTCTTGTCCACATTCGTGCATTCTAAGTGCAGTATTTTCAGAATTTGTCAAAAAATTATTAGCCATTTTCTATCTCGTTAGCGAAGTCCGTAATGTTTTGAGAAAACACATCTGAACTATACCATTTTTCAATTTCTTTGATTATTAGTTTACCTGAAGATTCAGGAATTTTCGCTATGCACGTTGCTCTATTTCCAAATTCATTGAATGAACTTCCTATGAACCAAACATTTTTATCGGTAACAATAAATCTGTCGTGAAGAATGCTATTGCCTCTAAGAATGCGAACTTCAATTTTACCAAATGGTTTGCTGTTGTATTCGTTTATTACGGTTGCTATTTTTTTAGCTTCTTCTTTTGAAACTGCTTCTTTACTGTTAAGTATATTTATTTTAACTCCTGAATTTTTAATTTGAAATGCAAATTCAACAATGTCCATACTGCTGAAATATGGGTCGCATAAATAACAAGTATCTTTGGCGTTGTTGATGATTTCTCTAATGATAGATTTTGCATTTTCTTTCAGTTTAGTTTTTTCCGGTTCCTCTTTTGCTCCCGAATAAAAAATGAATTCTTTGCGTTCTGCAAGTTCTATATGTTGCCTTTCTTTGTCAGCGTTCTTGAAATAATATTCAGGATTGAAATCTTTTGTTTTACCTACAACAGAGGGTCTTTCTTTAGAAAATTTCTCGACAACAAACTCTTTATTCCCTTTTTCGGTATCAACTTTGACGTGAAAGTCTGCTTGTTTCATTGACATATCAAATTGAATACTTCTAATAAACGTTGCAGGTTCGTGAACGGCAATCAGGTCGTCATCTTGATTATAAATTCTAACTTCAAATAGGTGTGGCTCGTGCGGAAGCGTTATAAGTCCGGCATTATCTTTTATTTCAAAAATTTTATCTAATGCGATAGCATCACCGTGCTTATCAATAATTCTAAACTTTAGTGGCTCAAAATTCTTTTTCCGTGTTAGTATCTTGTAAAATACGCCAGTTGGGTTGGTAGAAAGGGACATTTCTACTTCTCTAAAGTATGGATTGGGTGCGGATAGATAAATGTTTCCTATGTGTTCTCTCTTTTGAATAATGTCAAAGCCCAACCATTCCATAGTTAACTGTTGTATTGCTAACATTTCCTTTGATACAGTTGAAGAAATAAATTGTTTGTCGGTTTTTCGTTCGTTATCAATTTGACACCATACTAACAAGCCCGACTTCCTTTTGGGAACAATTGAAGCCACTCCTTTGTCAGTGTATAAGTTAGAGGCGAAAACTAAAGGATAATCTCCAAATGGTTCTTTTACAAAAGATGCATTGATGAAAGATATTTTGTTCCCCTCAATGACAAAACTTTCAATAGGTTTATTGAATATGTTTATTGCCTCGTCAACCGAAAAAATTTCGTCTATGGAAAGATAAAATGAATAACCTTCTAATCCTGATTGTTTAGCTCTAACACAACCATCTTTCCATTCGCTGTTTGGAATGTTGTAAGAATATTCATCGTCAGTTAATAATTCAATTACAGAAAATAAATGATACCAATTTTTCGTCAGCTTGTCTTGAGCCAAAAGAGTTGTCCTAATGGCTTTTTTGTAGTATGACTTTAGCTTTTGTATCATTTTAGTTTTTCTGTATATGGCGTGTCACCTTAAAATAGAATCTAACCTTTAGACTTGCAGTATAAATTATCATGGAATAAATTTACGTTAATAAATCAAATTAACCGAAGATAGGGCGACCAATGCGCTAACAAGGTTCAAGGCCTATAAAACGATTTTGGAACCATACCTTCCAGTTATGAAAGCCTCTAATAAATGTTAAGCAACAAGGCATATTATTAAGGTTTCGAAACTTGCCTGCAAAAAGTTCATTTATTTCATTAAATCATTTTTTGTCATTTTCTGTACCAAGTTATAATGGTTTTTTTGTTTCATGTCACTCATCTAAGAAAATTTAATTTAATCAAATTTCGATACAGACGGAGATTACTCTCCCCTTGTTTTAAGTAGACTATTAATTTTTTATTTACTTACTCCAACACAACCTTCTTAACCATTCTTTCATTATCCCCAATAACCTCAACAAAATAAATACCTTTGGCATGACTGCTGAGATCGAAATCACAGTTATTTTCCGAAAGCGTTTTGATTAATACGCAATTACCCAACAGATCATATACTCGAATGGAATAATCATTCTTGTTCTCTGAAGTAATTCTGAAAATTCCCGAAGAAGGATTTGGAGTAATATTGATTTCAGATGTGATTTTAATTATGGATGGAGCCTTAGTAACAACAAAATTCGTACTCGGTATCTTTGCAACATAAATGTGTTGCCAGTTCCCATCATTAATGAGCGTATCATCACTATTAAAAACAATAGTATCGTTTTGTATACCCGTGGTCCAGGTATCTGAATTGAAGCCGCCGGTTAAATAACAATCTCCAGATTTATTTACAAACATTGCAGGCCATGGATCGTAATTATTTGGCCAGTTTTCTTCACCGCTCCCACCTGCTGTTTTAACCCAAACGCAATTCCCTGCACTGTCGAATTTGCCAACAAGTATATCCGTTTCACCGTTTGAAACTATTGTTTGCCCGCAAACTTCTACTGTGTCGTTACTATACTGATCACCTGCGCCAAACAAGCCCATTACGTATATATTATTAAGGCTGTCAGTAGAAAGTCCGTATATGAATGTATAATTTGTGCCGTATGTGTAATTACCAAGACCCGTTTGCCACTTAATATTCATGAGCGAATCATATTTCACCATAACGCGGCACCAGGTATAATGAGTACCGCAATTATATTCTGTAATGATGTCCAGATTTTCATCTACGGCTAAGCCGAATTGTTCTTCGTAAGCGTCCCAAGGGCGTTCATTAAGCTTCAACATTCCTTCAGAATCGTATTTAAGAATAAAATGAGCATCACAGTACATGTAACATGGGAACCCTGTATAACTTCCAGTGATGTAAGCACAACCATTCTTGTCCAAAGCCAAAAACTCAGGAGCGTAATATTGAAATTGATTACCTGCATAATTATAAGGACAAGTTCGCGCCCAGGTGGCAACTCCTGTGGGATTAAGTTTTGCTAAATAAAACAATCTGTTCCCGTAATTATTTGTTTCCTGTATTTTTAAATGTTGTGAATCAAAAGAGATAGAATCTTGGTAAGTACCTGTTATGAAAAGATTATCCAAATGATCAATTACAATGGCGGTCACTCCATCATTGAGTGAACCCCCATAAGATCTTGCCCAGGTAACAATTCCTGATCCATTGAACTTAGCTAAATACAAATCATTACCGCCGTTACTGGACAGAGACAATGATCCTAAAGTAATGGAACCTGAAAAATCTCCTGTTAGAAATAAATTGTTCGTTGCATCGGTAGCCAGTCCCTGTACAGTCCCCGGTAACTCCATTGCCCAAAGTAATTGTCCGGAAGCATTGTATTTAACTACAAAACTCCCTGGGTTTAGTGTATAACTACCATAGTATGCTATAGAGTCATTATAACCTATCATATATACATTCCCTGCATTATCGCTATGTATATCTTTCGATTTTTGTTTACCGGTAGTCAAAGAGGCTTGTCGTGCCCACTCCCATTGCTGAGCTTGTAGCGAAAATAAATTTATTAAGCAATAAAGGAAAAGTAAACAGTATTTCATTTAAACACTTTTATTTAAAATTACTGCCTAAAATACATGCCAACCAGCCCAATCGCTAAAGGAGTGTTTTAAATAGTTGGTTATGAATAAAGAGGTTACTGCTTTGAAATGTTTTTACTTATTCCAAGACAACCTTTTTAACAATTCGTTTACGGTCGGCAATTATTTCAATAAAATAAATTCCCTTGTCAATATGGCTCAGATCTATATCACAATCAATTTTCGAAGCCATTTTGGTCATCAAGCAATTACCTATAAGATCATACACTACAACAGAATAAGTACTTTTATAACTGCACTCAATATGGAAAATCCCGAACGTTGGATTGGGATAAAGTGTAATATGTGGCTCGTTTTTATCATCACCAAATATACCTACAGTACTTTCGCAAACACAGGATGAAAAACTTATATCATCAATTCCGAAATCGCAGTAATGACTCCCTACGTTTTGTATTAAAGCGATCGATACCGTTCCAGATGCAGTTGCGTTCCAGGTTCTGGAGTGTTGTGTCCACCCTCCGATATTAATGGTCACATCTGTTTTCGAAGTATCAACGCACATTCCAACAGTAAAAGTTTGACTATATACACTATATGTCCAGAAACTAAAAGTATAAGTATTCCCGGCGCACACATTTACAGTTTGACGCCATATATCTACCATATTAGTATACGGGTTTCCATCAACAGCCATATAATTGGCCGGAGATACACCATTCTGTGTATGGTCTGGAACATTTGGCCAGCCGGAGCATTTATTGCTCAGGCTTGTCGTAATAATATATGAATTAGCGGCGCAGGTTCCGCTGAATGGAAGCTGAGATGTGAAATTAGTGTTACCTGAAGTAAAATCAGAATTTAAAACAACATTTTCTACCAAACATGGGCTCTCAGATTTCATTTGTCCAAACATGATAGATTGGCAACAAAGAAATATTAATATAATCGTGATGGCTCTTTTTTTAAGCATTTAATTTAATTAATAATGCGTCGCTATTTTATTCCAACACAACTTTCTTTACAATTCGTTTGCGGTTAGCAACAATTTCAATAAAGTAAATTCCTTTAGCACGTTTGCTAAGATCTATCTCTTTTAATTGGTCACCCCTACTCTGTGAAAACGAATCTTTTAATATAAGTTGCCCTTTTGCGTTAGTAACATTGATTAAAAAGTTTTTCTGGTCGGTTACAGGAAATCTAATTTGAATAATTCCACTTGTAGGGTTCGGAAAAATTGAAACGTCAATATCATTACTGGAATAAGATAGATTGGTTGCGATATCAGATTCCGAAATCTTCGTTACAAATCCATAATGAAACTGTCCAATCGAATACCCTCCTACATACATATTTTGGTTGAATGTTGTTATTACCGTGGGTTGCTTATCAGGAATCGTTATAAAGGATACTAAAGTGTCATTTGTAAATTTAGCTGTTACAAAACCCACAGCGCCATTTGATCCCTGCGTATCATATTGCCCGGCAGCGTATAAATTATTGCCCGAGTTAAATATTGCATAAGCACCTGCCGTTAATGGAAGTTTCACGGCGCTTGTGTAATTTCCTGTACTGTCTAATTTTGCAATATATCTGCAGACTCCGTCAGCATCGCTGTAAAGAGTTGTTGAACCAAAAGTTATAGCGCCAAAACATGCACCGCCAGCGTAACAATTACCATTGTTATCCGCACTAATGTCCATATGAAAAAAAGTTTGGAAGTATCTGCTCCAGATAAAATTGCCTCGGCTGTTATATTTGTAAATGGACCTGTTATTATAATATCCATCACCTACGGTAACAAAAATGTTATTGCTGTCGGATATGGCTATGTTTGCAACCAGTTCATTACTTACCTTCGTCACCCAACTACAGATACCATTTGTATCATACTGGGCTAAGAAATAGCCCGTATATGGAAATGGATGAGAGTCAAAAACAGTTGTATCGGCCCAACCTACTACATATAGTTTGTTGTTGTACGCTTTCATTTCAATAGGTTTAACATTAGGTTGTGTTTTAACCCAAATAGCGGTTCCTTGCAAATCGTATTTTGCTAGTAATAAAAGATTACGATTGTCAGGTTTAATTACATTGATATTGCCAAATTTTATTAATCGGTTTGAATCGCCACCAATTCCATACCCGGATAGGTAAATATTATTATCAATTTTAGCCATTGTACCTCCCCCGGTTTTACCTCGAATTGTATCTATCCATACGCAATTTCCCAATGAATCATATTTCCCTACAAACATGCCTTGGTCAACAGTGTTACTACTGCCGTTTCTATGATATCCTGCAAAAAAAATATTTCCGTTATTATCGGTCTCGAAACTATACGCTAAACTTGTTCTGGGCAAAGGAAATATATCGTTGAGCCATTCAACTTGCTGCGCATTTGCGTAATGTGCAAAAACCAAAAAAAGAAGAAAATAGTTTTTTTTCATTAATGTTTTCTAATCAAAATTATTGCCTGCCGTGCAGATACAAGATATTATTCGCTATAACACTGTAATTGGTCGCTAATGGGATATAATTCCTTTTTAAAGGTGTTTTATCATGTAAATTTTATGAGGAAAAATTTGCACAATTCACATATTTATTTTAATTATGTATAACTCAAACAACGAAACCATGAAAAAATCATTATTGTTTTCCGTATTAATAGTTTTTTGTTATTCTCTCAAAGCTCAGATGCCTATTGACCCAAAATTTTATGGTCAAAACTTTTGGTTTACTGATTATAGAAATGCACCGGCGTCTGCAGGAACCGATTTATTGAATTGGACCGAAGTTCAACAAAGTGGTGCTAAATTCATTAGGGTTGGAGGTCACAATTATAATTTTGACTTGACTCCTACTGACATGACCGCTCCTACAAATTTATTGGGTTATGTAAATATCGTAGATGCCATTCGATCCAAAGGAGGCGAACCAATGATTACAGTCGGTTTAAATATCGCTGCTATGGGAACAATATCTTCGTCAGAAATTACAACTGGGGCTACACAAGCTGCGGAAATAGTTAGAATTTTGAATATAGCAAATAAGCGTAACGTAAAATATTATATTATCGCTAATGAACCAGGAAAAGATTTTGGCTTATATACTTATGACGACGCTGATAGTGATGGAAATCCTGACGATCCTGCTACATCAAGTGACGCAATTACAATCGCTAATTATGTAAAAGCATTCTCGACTGCGATGAAAAATATTGATCCTGAAATTAAGGTTATAGCACCTGAACTTGAATTCAAAAACTATGATTTGATTACCCCATTTATGACAAGTGGTGGGTCTGCAGATTTAACTGGACTTATTACTACAGGAAAAGGAACTAATAAAAATTTTGTTGATTTCTTTTCATATCATTCGTATCCGGGATACTATCCGGTAATAACAAACAGAAACGAATATATAGATCAGGGGTATGCAGAAAGAAGTGCCTTTTCAGTGACAGGTAAGCCAACTGCAATGGGACTTGTAGTCGATGAATATAATTTAAAAAGTAGTGGGAACAGTTTATTTAACACAACTTCATTTCAAAATGTTTTTGCTGATCCAAATTCTTTTTTAGGAGGTCAGATGATTGTAGATATGATGGCAGGAATGATTAACGCAGACGTTGATATTTCAAATATGTGGAGTACAAATGAATCTCTTTCATATGGTTTTATCCACGATGCAGGTTCTGGGGTTTATAATCGTAAACCGAGCTATTGGCATTACTGGATGATGGCGAATTATTTTAAAGGGGACTTTTTCACAGCAATTTCTTATAAAAACATTTCCGGGGTGAGCACGGCTATAACCACATCGGATGTCCAGGCATTAAAAGGTGTCAAGGCTTATGCGTGTAATGCGGGTAACTATAAAGCCGTACTTGTTACAAATGAACACACTGCTGCCGCTAATATTACTCTAAGTTTTAATAGTACAGAAGGAACAACAGCCGGGGCGGTTAATTTTGCTATTGGTAGTTTTGGAGGAACTTCTTCTGGTTATCCTACTTCAATTCCTGGAGAGAGCACTTACATAATATTTTTTAATTGTTCCGGGGCATATACTGGTCGTATCGAATTAAAAAGAGGCGATATGTCTTCAGAGCTCGGTAGTTTTGATTTGATAAGCACTTCTAGCACTCATAGATTTGGCACAATTCCTTCACCCCTTATTGCGACACCAAATAGTGTCACTACTTGTGTAGGTGCAAATACAACTGATGCTACGTTAAATTTAAGCGGTACAGCAAACTGGTATGTTCTTCCAAATCAAAATCCAATTCCGGATGGTACTGATCTTCAGCCTGGTGTTTATCAGGTGGATATTGCCGGAACCTGTGGTACTTCTTCTACAATATTTTCAATCCATGAACGCGCGCCGATTATAGATGCAGGTAATGATCAAACTTTTTGCCCGGCAGGAAGTACAACTTTTAATCTAGGCGTTAATGCCACTTTGCCAACTATTTCGCCTGGCTATTCTTGGACTAAAAGTAATTCGGCCTGCTCATTGCCAACAACGTCTGGTAATTATATTACTGGGGCTTCATGTTCAACCTCTTCTCAATACGTCCTTACTGCCGATGATGGTGTTTGTCCTGTAACCGACGAAACGTATGTTTACATTTCCAATGCAACTGGCGGCGATCCATATATTAGAGACTGGGTTGACGATATAGGATCTGAGCCAAATGCAGAAACTAATTCTTCAATTGGTGTTTTTTGGGAAAGTCCTGATATTTGGTTCAGACAGTATAATGATGGACATACCAATCAAGTGAAAGAAGGTGTTGAATATGCGCCAGGTATTAATAATTATGTTTATATGCGTGTAAAAAACCGTGGTTGTGCAGCTTCCACCGGCCAACTTCATGCATATTGGGCCAAAGCTTCAACTGGCCTCTCTTGGCAATCACCCAATATGTGGGACAATTATAACACTACTTATTCAGGGTGTACTGCAACTTTGTATGGAGATGAAATTACTTCTTCGTCTGGTATAAGCTTTAATATTCCGGCAGGAGGTGAACAAATTTTTGAAATTCCTTGGACTCCAGCCAATCCAAATGATTTTAACTGTTTCGGAACAAGTGATAAACATCATTTCTGTCTGTTAGGACGTGTGGAAACATCAGTTGCTATGACTGAAGGTCCGAGTATAGTGGACAACACTAAAAACAATAACAATATTGCTTGGACTAACATTTGGATTGATAATTCCCTGGCACCGTTTAAACCTGTACGCCCTTTTGGTGGTACAATTATCAGAAACATTGTCAAAGATACACGCTATATTAAACTTAATTTTGTCTCATTAAAAGATGAAAAAGGGCAATCATTAACTGACAATACACGGGTCAGACTTCACTTTACTCAGGATTTTTTAAAGCGATGGGCTGAAGGTGGTAAAAGAGGAAAAGATATAGTTATGATTAATGAAACCACGGTCGAACTTACTTCAGCTAATGCAACCATGGAGCATATTTTTTTACCTTCTGATCAAGTTGGGGGTGTATCTTTAACTTTGCAAAGTTTTAAAGATCCCCTCCTTTCAAACGAGAAGAATTTTACGTTTCAAATAATTCAATATAGTGAGGGTGCAAAAAGCCCACAGGGTGGCCAGTCTTTTTACCTTAAAAAACAGTTTTATGGAGAAAAATGTGCAACAACAGCCAAATCAACTTTTAGCGGTGTAGTTATAGGCACGAAAAACATTACTGGAACTGTTCAAATAACTGGGAATGTTACTGTTCCTGCAGGTGCAACATTGGTTATTCAGAAAGCTACAGTGTATGTTGATGCAAATGTGAAAATAAAAGTGCTTCCGGGTGGTGTTATTAAAATAATAGATTCTGAATTTTTCTCAACATGTACAGATAAAAAATGGAATGGAATTGAAGTTAAAGGTAATCCATTGCTTTCTAGTCCATTAATAATGAGCGGTACATTTATAACTGGTACTGATAATCCTTTAACCATTGATAAAGCAAAAGGAATTCAAATATCAAATTCCAGTTTTATAGGTGATGGTCTGGGAATAGCAGTTTCATTAGACAAAATGAAAGATTTTGAGATTTATAACAGTACATTCGACGGTTACAATATTGGAATTAATACTTCCAAGACTATTGTTGCCGATGTTAAGTCAATAATCGAAAAAAATGTCTTCAATCATGTAAGGACCGCAGTTAATTTTTCTGATGATAATCATATTAAATTGGATATAAAGTGTAACAATTTTGAGTACACTGATTATGCAATCTTAAGTGATCAGACAATTTTAAAAGATCAGGGATTTGTTGGAGAAGGTGCTGGTAATGAGTTTAACACGGCATCAACTTTACCAAATAATAAGTTGAAACACACAAACGGTAACAATGCAAAATACTATTATGATCCAAGCAAGCCAATTATAAACGGTATGAATGTTACGACTCTGTCTTCAACATTGGATCGTGCTTGTTTTGCATATACATTTGATACTTCTGCTGCAGGGTCTTCAGCACGTTTGATGGCAATCAACAATTCAGAATCAATTAATGACCCATTACGGTCAATTAATAAAAAATTGATGGATCTGAATTCAGTACCAAATCCAAATTCAGGTGTAGCATCAATATACTATAACCTGGGAGAAGAAAAACAAGGAGAACTGGTTGTGATGGATATGTTTGGTAAGATCATCGATCGCATCAAATTAAATTCAGAAACAACAAAGATTGATGTGAACTACACTAATTACGCAAATGGAGTGTACATGTTGTCTTTAATTAATGCTAAAGGCGAAGCTGTAAATAAAAAGATGATCATAACCAGATAGTCCATTATTTTTTAAATTTAGTTTTAAAGAGGGAGAGCAATCTTCCTCTTTTTTTATTTAAGCTCTGCGGTCTACAAAAAACACTTCACTACCGAAATTTTTTCAGAACAGTATGCTTTACAGTTAATTTTCATAGGAAATTGCTAATCATATTTTTTGAAAGATGAAAATACTTTTACTTACTGTATATATTCTCACTTCTATTATATTAAAAGCACAGCCTGGTTTTGTTTGGACTAAAGGAATAGGCGGCTCGGATAGTTATATGTACAGTAAATCTATAACCACCGATAATTCTGGAAATGTTTATGTTACAGGGTACTTTTCCGATACAGTCGATTTTGATCCTGGTGTAGGTGTTTGCAATTTAATTGCCGATGCATACGATATATTTATTTTGAAACTTAATGCTTCCGGTAATTTAATTTGGGCGAAACAATTTAATGGCCCCTACTCAGAAGGAGGTAACGCGGTTGTTGTCGATGCCAAAAATAATATCTACGTTACGGGTTATTTTCAAGGCACTGTAGACTTTGACCCGGGAAATGCAGTTTATAATCTTAATTCGTCGTGGGCCAACTCCGCTGATATTTTTGTTTGTAAATTGAACGCTTCTGGAAATTTCGTTTGGGCAAAAAAAATGGGCGGAACAAATAATGAATATGCATATTCAATTGCGGTCGATAGTCTGGGAAACGTATATATTACAGGCCAATATGAAGATATTGCAGATTTTGACCCGGGGAGTGGAGTGTATAACCTCACACCAGTAGATTGGGTGGATTGTTTCATATCCAAATTAGATTCTTCAGGAAACTTTGTGTGGGCAAAAAGTATAGGTGGGAATGCTTGGGATTATAGTTTCACTCTATGCCTTGACAGGCACAGTAATGTTTATACGACCGGATATTTCTCGGACACAGTTGATTTTGATCCTGGACAAAACGTTTACAATTTGATTTCAATGGATGGTAAAGATGATGTATTTGTCAATAAGTTGGATAAGAATGGAAACTTTATTTGGGCAAAATCCTTTAGCGGTCCATCAAATTACGATAGAGGATTTTCTATGGCAATTGATTTAAGTGGCAATATTATTACAACTGGTATGTTTGAAGATAGCGTTGATTTTGATCCAGGATTAGGAATTCATAAGCTTTATGCTTCCGGCAATTATAATTTTGCGTGTAAGCTTGATTCTTCTGGTAGTTTTATATGGGCAAAACAGATTGGCGGTTCTAACTCACATGTTACTACTGATAATTATGGAAATGTATATACTACAGGTACTTTCTATTTTGATAGCACTGATTTTGACCCGGGTCCGGGAGTTTATTATATGACACCGTCCCCAATAACTACAGAGAGTTCTGCAGTTGGTCAGCTTGACGATATGGGTAATTTTATATGTGCAGGACAAACAACCGGATATTCTTCACAATCACTAACATCTATTGCTGTACACAATAATGATGTATATATTCTTGGAGATTTTAATGGTACTGCTGATTTTGATCCCGGCGCAGGGGTATTTAATTTAAGTTCCATTTCAGGGTACAATGACATATTTATTACTAAACTCAATGCTTGTTCACAAATAACAGACGACCATGAAATCATAAAGGATGCAATAATCACATTATATCCCAATCCTTCTGTTGGCCTTTGCACTGTTAATTTTTCAAATGAATTCACCGGCCAGGGAGAGCTAATTGTCACAGACATTTACGGCAAAATATTAGACCGCATCAAGATCAATTCAGGTTCAAATAAAGTTGATATGAATTATACTAATTACGCAAATGGAGTTTACATGTTGTCTTTAATAAATGCCAAAGGCGAAACAGTAAACAGAAAGATGATAATTACTAGGTAATTTTGACTTGTTTTATTTTACTTACATAGGGAGATTGATCCCTCTGTATTTCTAAATAAGTATAATAATTTTTTAATAACTTACTCTAACACAACCCTTTTCACCTGCCGGTTCTTGTCAGTGATAATCTCAATAAAATAAACACCTTTCGCCTGCCTGCTTAAATCTATTTCTTTGCAGTAAGAGCCTTCAACCCTTGGAATATTACTTCGAGAAATAATTTGCCCTTTAATGTCTGAAATATTTATTTGTAAAGAACTTTTTTCAATTGACATATATTTTAATACAAAAATTCCTTGGGATGGATTCGGGCAAATAGTAAATAATTCGGTATCATTATATAGTTTCTCAGGCACGGTAAGTATAGTTTGTATAGTATCATATTTAACTTTCATTACAAAAACCTGATCTACATTTCCGGTTAAAGAAAAATCCCCAAATGTAAAATTACCACCAAAAGCACCGGTCAAATATAAATCCCTTCCATTTCCTGTTAAATCAATTCCATGTCCACCACCACCATAGGAACCTTTTACCCATTTCAAATTTCCATCAGTGTCATAATTGGCTAAAAACATATCAGGAGTATATCCAGAGGTTGAATTCAAAATTTGGCCTTCAAAATTGCAGTTTCCTTGACCGTATTTACCGAAATATCCAGTTATAAAGACATTTGAATCGTCTGCATAAATTTCTCTTGCTGCATCTATACCATCACTACCTGCCATTTTTACCCATTTGCAATTACCTGATGAGTCATACTTGCAAATGAAAATATCGTTATTTACTGTGGACGCAATGCTAATAGAATCAAAAAGTGCCAAAGTCGTTCCTGAATAACTGCCATAGTAACCACTTACGAAAATTTCTTTATCATTATTTATAGTGATGCATTTGGGTACTTCATAACCTGGCCCTTTTATAGTTTTAACCCATTTTAGATTAGCTTCTGAATCATACTTTGCAATAAAACCATCTCTGGTTCCAGTTGATAATATTTGCACTGAGTCAGTAATAAACGGGTTGCCTGAAAAATCACCTGTAAGAAAAATATTTCCCGTAGAATCTAAACACATATCATAGTTATTCTCAGACGTTATGGGCAGGAAAAAATCTTTTACCCATATAAAATTGCCACTTGAAGAATATTTAGCAATAAATCCATCTTTATGCATCACATTTCCTTCAAATAAGGAGTCTGGCCAGCACAAACCCGATATTAAAATCTCATTGTTTGAGTTTATACAAATTTCATATGGGGTCGCAATGGTCGTAATATGTTTAGAAAACAATAAATTACCATTCGGGCTATATTTTATAAAATACATTCCTCCTCCTGTTAACGCATTGCCATCAAATTGCATTATGCCCCCAAACCATCCAGTAATATAAATATTTCCATTTTTATCCACAGCATTTAATGTTCGAATGGCGCCATTAATTGAATAATAGGTTTTTTGCCATTTCAAATTTCCTGTACTGTCATATTTTATAATAAATCCTCCCATATCTGTTGAATCAGGGTCGTTAAAAGGGCCAGTAAAGCTGCCGGATACAATCAGGTCTTTATTTAGTGAATGGGAAACACACCAACCATAACTATTTAGCGAAAACGCATGATTTCTCGCCCACTCATAACTAGGCTGGGCGGTGGTAATTGAGGCGCATAAAAGAAAAAAATATAAAAATTTGATACGCATTAGTTGATATTTACATATCGTTATCTTTCAAAAATACAGCCTAGTTATCGGGTATTGTTTAAATAATGGCCAAGGGCCTGTTTTACATAGCCAAACAGTAAAAATTGACTTTTAAGATTTGCAGATTTCACATTAAATTGTATATTTATTTACTCAAACTAAACTAAGAAATATGAAAAAAGCATTTCTCTCCCTTATTTGTATAATGTTTATTGGTCAATTGCAGAAACTTTCTGCTCAGCAGCAAATCTCGCAGGCCTTTTATGGCCAGAATTTTTGGATTCCAAACCTCAAATTCGGAGGCCAATTAGAAAATTATTGGTCAGAAATAAAAGCCAGCGGAGTTAAATACATAAGGGTTGGCGGGAAAGATTATGATGGAGTGAATATGTGGAATAACACTGATCTATCTGCCATTATTGATTCAATTAGAAAAAAAGGCTTTGAACCAATAATACAAGTTCCTATAGATAAAGCTAAAAATCTCAGTCAAAACGCCAGTTTTGATTCTTCAATTGTAGTGGAGATAAATGTTAATAGAGCAAAAAATATAATTTATTGGGAAATAGGAAATGAACCGGACGGTTCCTATGCTGGTACCTCGTTTAATTATAATACCGTGCAAGGTATTTCAGGTTATTAGGTATAATCGCTTAGGTATCCCAAATTTAACTACCTTTATTTGGTGGAAAAAAGGGATATATTTACGGGTGTGAACTCAATTAAATTTAACCAACGATTTAAGTCAGAAGAAGATTGTTATTTTTATATCGCATCGATAAAATGGGAAAATGGTTACCAATGCAGAAAGTGTGGTGATGATAAAAGTATTCCAGGAAAAAAGCCATTTTCTAAGAGATGCGCAAGATGTAAATATGATGAAAGCCCTACGGCTCATACGATGTTTGACAAAGTAAAGTTTTCGTTATTGCTCGCTTTTCATATTGCGTTTAAAATTAGTACAAAGAAAAAAGGGATGTCATCATTAGAATTATCAAAAGAGTTTGAGCTCAGGCAAATGACCTGTTGGCAATTTAAATGGAAGATACAACAAGCCATGCAAAGCAGCCAACAATATGCAATATCAGGTGAAGTTCATGTAGATGAGTTTTTTATTGGTGGACCAGAAGAACAAAAACGAGGAAGAAGTAAGGGTGATAAACGATTGGTTGTATTAGCACTTGAAAAATTGCCAGATGGTGTAGGTAGAGCTTATGCCCACCTCATTGAAAATGCATCGGCAAAAGAATTTAAACCGTTTTTTAAAAAGTATATCTCAAAAGAAGCAAAAATAATAACGGACAAATGGCGAGGATATAGTCCTTTAAAGAAGGACTATAAAAATTTAGAACAACGAACTTCCGAAAATGGCAAAGCATTTAAAGATGTCCATGTTCACATTATGAATTTAAAAGGATGGCTTAGAGGGATACATCATCATTCCAGCAAAGAACGATTGCAAGGGTATCTTGATGAATATCATTTTAGGTATAACAGAAGAAATAATATGGGGACAATATTCGATATACTCCTTAGAAGAATGGTTACGCATGAGCCAAAGCGAATATTGTCAAGTAGTTCAAAGGATGCTTAAGCGATTATACCTACAGGTTATATTAAGAGGGTTTCACAAGCAATGAAAAGTGTATTAGGTCAATCGGGAATCAAGATTATTGGTCCAAGTCTTTCTTATTACGATTTTGTAAAATACGATTCATTATTAAAAACTTCATCACCTTATAATATTGTTGGCTCAGGATCAAATGGCTTTTATATAGATTATGTTGCATTTAATACCTATCCATTTAGCAAAACAGCTTTGCAGGCATCTACGGCCAGGCAGAGTATAATAGATTATGTCATGACGCCTTATCAGTTTAGTACTATACTTGATACGATTAATAAACGTATCATGAATGCAGGCAGATCGGCTACATTAAAACCAATGGTAACCGAGGTTAATATAAGTCCAAAGCAGGATTCTATTAGCGCAACCACTAGAGGCCCTTCAGGAGTGGGTCCGGGTAGCTTTCTAGGTGGTCAGTTCTGGGCAGAAATGATGGCAAAAGGCATGGAAAAGGGAGTAGAAACAATGGCTTTTTGGAGCGTTAAAGAAGGTCAGGCATCCAATAATTATGTAACTGATATTGGTTATATAGGGCAGGAGTTTTCAAATAAACGTTCAACATATTGGCATTATGATATGGTAGCTAATAATTTCAAAGGTACATATTGGGCTCCCCTAACAATAACCGGAGGTTCATCAAAAGTGAAGGCATTTGCTTCCAGATCGTCAGATAGAATTGCGGTAATGATTTTAAATCAAAACTCAACAGGAAGTTTACCATTTAAAGTTAGATTAACTAGTGGCGGAACTGCAGGTTCAAGCTTAGATATTCAATTTAACATTACTGGCGCAACTTCTGGAGCGAATCATGTGAGTACAGCTAATATTCAAAATCAATCTACTGTTTTACTTATTTTTGATTGCAAAGGAGCGATATCGGAGAGATATGATTATTCCATAAATAATTTTATAGCGAATCAGGCGCCTGTTAAGACTACACCATCTGGTTCAACACCATTAATTGGTGGTCAGATTTCCAATAATATTGGTTCTTCTACATTATGTTCTTCAGGAGGAAACTGCGCAACCTTTACATATAGTAGCCCATTATCCCTTAATTATAGTTGGACATGTAATACAGGTGGGGCTGTTACAGCTTCAGGGAACACTGTGGAAATGTGTTCACTAAATCCAGGAGGTCAAACGATTTATACATTTATCGCAACAGATCCTGCATCAACTTGTTCAACAACACAAGACGTAATTGTAAATGATTGCGGGGTAATAGTAGGTTTTGGTTTTTACGCTTATATCTGCGGTATTACACCTTCAAACTGTGGAACAAATACAGGCGCAGCCACTGCATGCGCCGGTGGCGGCGGATCGAGTGCATATAGTTGGTCTTGGGATGGCGGTCCATATGGAACAAATATAACACTTAGTGGATTATCTCCAGGAATCCACACTGTTAAAGTTAAAGATGCTCCGGCACCTTGGCCAGGTCCAACAATAACCCTTAATTTCAATGTCCCGGTTATTAATGCCCCGGTTATTAGCGCAGGTCCTGATAAAACGGCCGGTAGATTCTGCAAAGTTACTTTAACGGCTGTTCCCAATTTAACTTCAAGTGGATACACTTATAAATGGTATAAAGGAAACTCAACTACACCTTTTAGTAATTCCTATGTTACAACATTTTCATCTTGGAATACTGATAATTATAAAGTTGTTGTTACATCTCCGAGCGGATGCACTAATTCTGATGTGGTTAAAGTAACTGTTAATCCAACTCCGAGGTGCTTTACTAAGTTTATTGATATAGCTACTCCGATTTCCTGTGATTTAACAGATGGAGGAGGTTCGCCTAATCCAGTTATGGACGTGCTATCTGCCTCACGAACAATAAATTCTGATCAATACATAGATAAGATTATTATCGTGCCTAATAATATGACCTTGACAATTGATAATAGTGAACTTTCACTTTCAATAAATTCAAAAATTATAGTTCAACCGGGAGGAAAGTTAGAGATTCGCGATTCCTATTTACATGGTTGCCAAAACAATAAATGGGGTGGCATTCAGGTAAAAGGAAATAATAATGTTTCCAATCAGTTTACCGCAATTGGTTCGGCATTTGTAAACTCGGATTATACAGTTAAAACAGATAAAACATTAAATATTTATTTGGAGGATAATATTTTTGCGAATGGAGTAACGGCTCTAGAATTAGAAAAGAATAAGGACTTTTCTATTAGAAAGAACTATTTCTTTAATTATGCAATAGGAATTAAAACGTCTAAAACTCCATTAGCAGATGTAAAATCAATAATAAAAGAAAATACATTTGAAGCAGTTAAAACTGCAATTTATTTTGAAGACGATAACCATGCAAGGCTTGATATAAAATGTAATAAGTTCGATCATTATTCCGAATACGCTATTTATTCGGAAAGAACTACATTAAAGGATCAGGGAAGTAATCTTGAAGGTGCAGCAAATGAATTCATTTCAGCTTCTACAAAATTAAATGATAAGCTTCATCATGATGGCAATAGCATGAAATATTATTATGATCCTTCAAATCCGGTTTCTCTTATTACTTCGGGCGGATTAAATGCAATTGCACAATCAGCTTCAGCGGACGGAACTTGTGCAGAACAATTAGCGAGATATAATAATTCAGGTTCTGAGGAGGAAAATGAAATTTCTTACACAATATTAAATGATAAAATGGCTTTAACATCTGTGCCTAATCCAAATTCTGGCGAAGCTGCTATTTACTTTAATCTAGGTGGTGAGGCACAAGGCGAACTGATTATATTTGACATTTGCGGTAAAACAATAGATCGCCTAAAAGTAAATTCAGAAGTAAATAAGATTGATGTTAAATACAATCAATTATCAGATGGTATTTATTTAATGTCACTTACAAATTCTAAAGGCGAGGTTATTAATAAAAAGATGATCATTACCAGGTAATTTTTTCTTATTTTATTTTACTTACAGAGGGAGATCTCTCTCCCTCTGTTTTTTTTGAAAGGCTAAAAAAAACTTCAAATCTAATCTATCTACCAGATTTTGAGAATAAACAAAGGACTCACTTGTTACATTCTTTTGTCTGATAATAAAAATGCGACTTATTCTGGTAAAGAAAAAATATAACCATTCTGTCCTTTTTGTTTTGTTCCAATAATACGCCCGTATTTTAATGCCTTTGTTAAATGAGCAGATAAACCTTTTTGATGATCACCTGTTAATGTGCGAAACATCATATCGTTTTTTAAAAGTATATCTACGATTTCTGATGAACGGAGCGGTCTTCCGGATGCCTTTAAAACAAACACAATCTTATCAATCCAAGTAGCATTGATATTGTAGGTGTTACCAAGCTTTAAATCAGCAACACGTTTGTATTCTTCAGCAACAACTTCGTAGTGAGTTAACTTCTTTATTAGTTCCACAATGCGTTTTTTATATTCTTCAATGGTTTCTTTATGGCATTCTCCGGCTTCACGCTTGGATTGATACAAATTGGTTAACTTATCCATCAATTCCTTATCACGTTCCTGTAATTGCAGCACTTTATTAATCAATTCATCTTTACTTGACTGTTCAAGTACCAGTTTTCCTAAATATTTTATCACTAAATCCTTCATTTCACTATCAAATTATGTTGTTTTTATCTTTAAACTATGCAAAACCTGTGTGTTTTCAATCACTCCGCAATTAGTTTCTTATATGGTTCTTAATATCACATCACACTGTTCTTACACTTGTCTTATAATGTTCTTAATCTCGTCTTATAGAGTTCTTATGGCAAAGGTAATCATCCCCAATTAATCCCGCAATAGTTTCAATCGATTTTATATAAATTTTTAATTATTATTGACTTATATACTTGATTATCAATGCAAATATCTAACCTCGTGATTTACCGACATTTAGCAATTTTTTTATGATTATGCTCAAAAATTATTCAATTATTGTTTGGAAGTTTGAAATCAATTGTGTTACATTTGTGTATAATTAAGAATAAACAAAAATTAATTATTAATTAAAGAGGAGGAAGCATGATTTCAGTAAAATTAGAAGAGTTTATAGACACTAAGAGTCTTGATAAATTGGCGGAGTTGTATGAATTACTCAACGAAGAAAAATTAAGTGCAAAAGATACCGGAGTAAATTATAGAGTAATAAGCCATTGGGATGATAAAGGCATTATTCGTTTTTCGAGAGAGAACGAAGAAGCGAATCGCAAATTCAGTTTTGTAGATTTTATTTGGATAAAGGTTGTGAATGAGTTACGCACTTTCGGTATTCAAATACCAATGATAAAAAAAATAGCCGATGATATTTATGAGCCTCTGCCCATGAAAGAGTTATTTGAAAATTTCGCAAACAACATAGATGGCTTTAAAGATTATGAAATAGAAGACAAAGCTGAGTTTTTAAATTTCTTTAAATCGGGGGAATATAAAACAGCAGATTATGATTCGCTACCTTTTAGTTTTAGCTATTTGCACATATTGATAACAGAGGCAATTGCGACACGCAAGTCGGTTTCCTTAATTGTGTTTAATGATGGCGAGTGGTTCCCTTTTATAAAAGAGAACGAACACCTATATCCTAAGGAGCTACTTTATAAAAAAGAGTTTAGTTCGCAAGTAAGAGTAAATATTACCGAATTGATTTTCAAATTCATTGTAGAAGATTATTTAATTGAATACCTCGATGGCTTGCACCTATTTACTCCGCAAGAAAGAAAATTACTTTACTATATAAAGGAAGGGGATTACAAAAAAGTGTTTGTGATTTTTAAATCTAAAAAACAAGAGCCACTTGAAATAGTTAAAAGTAAAACAGCACAAGAAGAGCTGATTAGAATCTTACGAGAAAAAGAATACCGAGAATTTATTTTAATAGATAAAAAAAATAATGAGTTCAGGATACGGGACACCGATGAGGAAGAACCAAAACCTTTAAAAGAAAGAAAAATTCTTGTTAAGAATGATGACCCAAATTCCAAGAGAAAATTTAAAGTAATAACGGTTAAGGAATAGGGAGGTTATATGGCGGAGAAAAAGGAACATAAACGATTAACTATTGCCGAACTAAGAAAATGTAAGGGATTTGAAAATTATTCGGATGAACAAGCAGAAGCAACTATTAAATCATTAGAAAAATTATCAATACTTTTTTACGGCTTGTATATGAAGCAAAAACAAAAAGTACAAAAACAATCATTGATAAAAGCAGCAAATAAAAAAGGAGGCACAAATGAAAGAAAAGCAGAAAGCGGAAAACGAGATGCTGCTTAAAAAATTTGCTAAAGGCAAAGGAAAAGAAGATCTGGAAATTGGTATTCAAAATTGCGTTATTTATACAAGGGTAAGTTCCAAAGAACAAATGGATACTAACCAAAGTTTAGAGTGGCAGAAAAAGTACTGCGTGGAATACGCTATTAAAAATAAACTAAATATTAAAGGTTATTTTGGAGGAACGTATGAAAGTGCAAAGAGTGATGAACGAAAGGAATTTACTCGAATGCTTAAGTTCGTTAAATTAAGCAGAGAGAAAATTTCATACATCTTAGTATATAGTCTCGATCGCTTTAGTAGAACAGGAGATAGTGCAATTTTTATTTCAAGTGAGTTAAAGAAAACGGGCGTTAATATTATGGCTGTTACGCAGCCAATTGATACCAATTCCCATGCAGGAGCATTACAACAAAACATTCAATTCATCTTTAGTAAATACGACAACGATTTACGAAGACAGAAAACAATTGATGGAATGCGTGAAAAATTATTGCGAGGAGAATGGATTGGGAATGCTCCAACAGGATATTCATTTGTAAAAGGAGCAGCTACTCAAACGATAGTCATTAATGAAAAAGGTGAAGCCATGAAAGAAGCTTTTATATGGCGGGCTAATGGGATGACTTACGAGCAAATAATCGAAAAGCTAAAGCCCTTGGGCGTTATAATGCCAAAACAGACACTCGGTGATATTTTCAAAAATCCATTTTATTGCGGATTTATGTCCCATAATTTATTGAATGGAGAAGTAATAGAAGGAAAGCATCCTCCATTGATTGATGAAGACTTATTTTTAAGGGCAAATGAAATAAAGAAGTTGGATGGTTTTAAAGTCAACAAAGCAAATGATAATCTGCCATTAAAAGTATTTGTAAAAGATGCGGAAACGGGTATTCCTTTTACCGGCTACATTGTAAAAAAGAAAAAGCTGTATTACTACAAAGTAAATAAGATTGGAATCAGAATAAATAGAAGTGCTAGTATGATGCATGAAAAATTTAGAGAATTTTTAGGCGATTTTACGATAAATACCAACCACGTAGAGCCTTTACAGATTCAACTGCGCTATACATGGGATAACCTTACAGAAAGCAACACAGGCGAGAAAAAAGCCCTTTCCTTGAAATTAAACGAGGTTGAAGAAGAGTACTATAATTTGAGAAAACGCCATGCCATTGGGAAGGTAACTATGGATATTTATGAGGAGTTTTCGGAGGAAATGAAAGCTCGAAAAAAGAAGCTTTTGGAGGAATTTGAAAAGCTCGACCAAAAATTATCGAACCCAAAAGAACTGATACATTTTACAACAAAATTAACCGCTAATCTCGCGCCAGTTTGGGATTCTGGCGATTATTACGAGAAGCAGATTTTCCAAAATACCATATTTCCTGCCGGTTTGGGTTATGATTCAAAAAATGAGCATTATCGAACCACCGAAATAAATGATGTGGTGGGCTATGTCGCCCAATTATCAAGGAGTTTAGAAGAAATAAAAAAGCCGGACTTCTCAAAATTTGAAGAGAAGTCCGGCTTAGTACCCAGGAGGAGACTCGAACTCCCACGCCTTACGGCATACGCACCTCAAGCGTACTTGTATACCATTCCAACACCTGGGCATACTTCGACAAGCTTAGTATGACATTGATTAAGGTTTAGCATAATTCCTGATAACAACCAGGACAAACACTTGAGCTTTCACATTCGCTTTAAAATTAAAGGTGAATGATGAGCGGCAAAGGTGCTAATAAAATTTAAATTTTTAAAATTAATGTCAAATTACTTTGATGTGGAGACGCCTCCACATTAACGCGCAATTTATGGGCTATAATGGTGGAATGTTTTTTTAATCATTACTTGAGAACTCAATAAGTTATAATGGTAAAGTATTCAAAAAAGGCTCAGGAGAAAGTAAAAAAAACAATGCATGAGCTGAAAGAAGGAACCCTGAAAAGTGGCTCCGGTAAAAAAGTAAAAAGCCGCAAACAGGCAATTGCAATAGGACTCTCAGAAGCCCGCAAGGAAGGGGCAAAAGCGCCAAAGAAAAAAAGCGCGAAGAAAGCCGCTTCCAAAAAAGGAGTTCCTGAAAAATCTTTGGAAAGAAAAGTGCGGCAAAAAGTCATCAAATAAAAAACCAACCAAATAAAAACAAATAATATGGAAACGAAAACCTCAATAAATTCCCTGATTGTCATCAACAATGATCGTTACGAAGGGTATAAGAAAGCAGCAGAAGAAACAAAAGATGTGGATTTAAAAACCTTGTTCACAAAATTCAGTATTCAAAGTAAAGGTTTTGGCGAGAGTCTCCGTCCGTTTAATGACACAGATGACCAGCCAAAGCACGATGAAACAACCAACTCCGGTAAATTATACCGCGTATGGATGGATGTGAAGGCCGCCATGACCGCCAATGATCGTAAAGCTATTTTAAACTCATGCGAGTATGGAGAAGACGTGGCGAAAAAAACCTATGATGAAGTAATGGAACATGCCGATGACGTTCCGTCGGAAGTGCTGGACATTATCCGTAAACAAAGGGCCGAATTACAAAAGGCGCACGACGAAGTGAAAGCGCTTCGCGATGCGGCTGTTTAAAAAACATAAACCTGAATTTATGAAAACGACAGGAAAAACTGATAAAACGAGTCCTTCAAAAAGCGGGGGAAATAATAAGGGAAACAAGAACATCAGCAGGCCCAGCAAACCTGGTTCTGATCCCGACCAAACTCCCAACAGGGAAGTTAAAAAAACACCCGTTGCCAAACCGGGATTAAAAAAATAACGGTTCTATCCAATAAATCTCAAAAAGCCAGTGGCAGGGTAAAATACCCCGGTCGCTGGCTTTTTACTTTACCGCTCTCATAATTAACTGGCTTTCAGTGCATAAGGTTGTTGTGCCAGGGTCTTCCGTGCATATTCCATGCGTATTCCACCGATTACTTAAGTAACACGCGCTATTACCGCCTCTCTTTAAACCACAAGGAGCGCCCCAAAATCTTTATTATCAGGTATTACTTTCTTTGAGATTAATCAATAATTCATTATATTTGTGCCCCTGTTTCAAAGCCGCTGTTTACACGAGGTAAAGAATGCATTAACAGTAAATTATAAAATTTTTTAAAATGAGCGTTTTATTAGACTACGTAAAAAAACAATTAACTGCTGAAACAAAGCACCCAAAGTTTAAAGCAGGTGATACCATTACTGTATCTTACAAAATTAAAGAGGGTGATAAAGAGCGTATCCAGCAATTCAATGGTGTTGTTATTCAGCGTAAAAACGAAACAGCAACCGCATCTTTTACAGTACGTAAAATGAGCAATGGAATAGGTGTTGAGCGTATCTTCCCGGTAGCTTCTCCTTTTATTGATAAAATTGAAGTGAATAAAGTAGGTGTGGTTCGCCGCGCCAAGTTATTCTATCTTCGTGCGCTTACCGGTAAAGCCGCACGTATTCGCGAGAAAGTCCAGAACAGCAAAACGGAAACATCCACTAAATAATATTACAGGCTGGTTTTTTAACCGGCCTTTTTTTTTATGATTAACTCCTTTCCAATTCCAGTAAAAATATTAATTTTGTTTATAGTATGACAATGGATATTAAAACGCAATTGGTTGAAATTCTGAAAAAAGAAAACTACACTTTCCCGCAACTGGCTGAATATCTTAATATGAGCGAATCAGCCCTCACCGACGCGCTCAATAATAAAACCCTCGAATTAAGAAACCTTGAGCTTATTTCAAAAGCATTACGCGTTCCACTTTATAGTTTTTTCCGTTCAGAGGATGTTACCATCAACTACAGCGAAAAGCCATACTACATCAATAAGTTATGGACCGGAGACGATTCTGTAAAAGATGCCGGGCAGCTGAACGATGAGATAGGACTACTTAAGGAGATCATCACCTTAAAGGAAGATCAAATCAGAAAGATCCAACATTGATACATCCAACCCCGTTTATTTATTAAATTTTGCAACACATGGTGTCTGATCTTTTTATTACATTTTTACTGGTTGTACTCAACGGTTTCTTCGTGGCCGCAGAGTTTGCCTTAGTAAAGATCAGGGCCTCACAACTCGACCTTAAAGCTAAACAGGGGAGTGGCCGCGCCAAGCTAGCAAGATCGATGACTGAAAAGCTCGATGCTTATCTTTCAGCCACGCAGCTTGGTATCACGTTGGCTTCTCTTGCCCTGGGTGCCGTTGGTGAAGGGGTTATTTCCCAAATTGTAGAACATTTCTTTACAAAATCAGGAGTTTCCGAAGTAACCATCCACAGTATTTCCCTGCCTATAGCTCTGGGTTTACTTACCTTTTTTCATGTAACCCTTGGAGAACAGATTCCGAAAATGATCGGAATCAAATATTGTCTTGCCACAATACTCGTTATTGCATGGCCCTTGCGTATTTTCTACTTTATTTTCAGTCCTTTTATCTGGTCGCTCAATAAAACGTCCAATCTTATTCTGCGAATTGTTGGAATTAAAAAACTGGGCGAAGAGGATGTACATACCGAAGAAGAACTGCGCCTCATCTTAACAGAAAGTGAAGAGGGCGGAGCTATCAAGCCAAGCGAAAATGAACTTATTCAGAATGTTTTTGATTTTGATGATCGCATTGTAAAACAGATCATGGTGCCGCAAAACCGTGTAGTAGCAATAGATGTGGAACTCGGTCGGAATGAGATCACCAAGATCGTGATTGAAGAAGGATTTTCGCGTTTGCCAATTTACCTGGGTGATATTGATCATGTGATTGGCATCATTCACAGTAAGGATCTTTTAAAAGCTCTGATCGATAACAAATTCAGATCTTTAAAAGATATTATGCGTCCCGCTCATTTTGTACCCGAAAGCATGAAAATCAATGAGCTGTTGCGCGACTTTCAGAAACACCATATTCAAATGGCAATTGTAACCAATGAGTTCGGTTCTACTGCAGGTATCATCACCATGGAAGATATTATTGAGGAATTGGTGGGCGAGATTCAGGATGAGCACGATGAGGAAAAACCAAATGTGGAAAAGAAAAGCGACCACGAATTTATAGTGAACGCGCAGGCTACAATTGTAGATGTGAATGATGCATTGCCTATTGCCCTTCCTGAGAACACGCATTACGAAACTGTTTCAGGCTACATCAATTACATCTTTGGAAGAATTCCCGCGGTGAATGACAAGCGCCAGAAGGATGGATACGACATTACGGTGCTTACCCGTAACCGTCAAAGCGTAGAAAGCGTTAAATTATCTGTTGTAAATCGGCATTGACACCTGAGCTCAACATAAATTACTGGAACAATCTTTATCTCAATGGAGAGTTTCCGTGGGACATAGGTTCCGTCTCTACGCCATTAAAAGAATATTTCGATCAGCTTAGCGATAAAACTATTTCCGTATTAATTCCCGGCGCAGGTAATGCTTATGAAGCAGAATATCTCATCAATAACGGCTTTTCCAATGTATATGTCTGCGATTTTGCCGAAGAACCTTTAAAAAATTTACTCCGGCGTTGCCCTGCTATTAAAATAGAAAACCTGCTGCAGCGTGATTTTTTTGAGATGGAAAACATGCAATTTGATCTCATTATCGAGCAAACTTTTTTCTGCGCGCTTGATCCTTCTTTGAGGTCGGCATATTTTAAAAAGATGAACTCATTACTCTGCACAGATGGGAAACTAGTTGGCGTGATGTTTAATTGTTCGTTTGATTCCGATAGACCTCCCTATGGCGGAGACATCCAGGAATACCTTGAATATTTTAAAAACCAGTTTGAAATAAATACGTTTGAGCCTTGTTACAATTCGATAAAGCCAAGAGCGGGTAGGGAGATATTTATTAATTTAGAGAAGCAAAAAAGTTAATGGTTATCTGTTAACCGTTAACGAGTAACCATCAACTAATAACAGTTAACATCAGAGATGAATCAACGCGAATTATTTCTCCGTCATGTTGCCCAAACTTCAGAGCTTCCTTTTCTGGGAGTGGATGTGAATATTGAAAAAGCATCGGGATGTACATTAACCGATGTCAGCGGAAAAAAGTATATCGATCTTATCAGCGGCATTTCTGTAAGTAATGTAGGGCATTGCCACCCGCATGTGGTAAAAGCGGTGCATGCGCAAAGTAAAAAATTCATGCACCTAATGGTGTATGGTGAATTTAATCAATCACCCCAGGTAAAGTATGCGAAGGCTCTTACTGATCGCTTACCGAAAAATTTAAACAGTGTTTATTTTACAACGGGTGGAAGCGAGGCGGTGGAAGGCGCTTTAAAGCTGGCGAAACGGGTTACTGGCAGAAGCGAGATTGTTTCGTTTTCAAATTCATATCACGGCAGCACTCACGGTGCTTTAAGCGTAATGGGAAACGAACAGTTTAAAAACAGCTTCAGACCTTTACTGCCG
>JACDDR010000005.1:0-42065 GCA_013816895.1 Bacteroidota bacterium | reverse complement strand
TTCTTGAATTTAATAATATAGATGAGATTCAGCACATCACTTCTAAAACTGCTGCGGTTATTATTGAGCCTATTCAGGGCGAAGCGGGTGTTCATGCTGCTGCAAAAATTTTTCTTGAAGAGTTGCGCAGGAAATGCGACGAGCATTGCGTGCTGCTGATTTTTGATGAGATTCAAACGGGTTTTGGAAGAACAGGTTATTTGTTTGCTTTCGAACACTATGGAATAATTCCCGATATATTGCTTGTGGCAAAGGGAATGGGTGGCGGTTTGCCGATTGGCGCTTTCATTGCTTCTCAAAAAATAATGCATTGTTTAACCAACGATCCGGTATTAGGTCATATCAATACCTTTGGTGGAAATGCAGTCTGTGTGGCTGCTGCCAACGCCGCGTTGGAAGTGATCCTTCAGAATCATCTTGCTGACCGCGCCAGGCAAATTGAAATAATCGTAAAAGAAAATCTAAAGCACCGGTTGATAAAAGAGGTAAGGATCTTCGGGGCGCTGGGTGCCATTGAGTTTTCAAACGAAGAACTTAATTTTAAAGTCATGAAAGCTTGTATAGAAAACGGCATCATCACCGATTGGTTTTTATTTTGCCCTACTGCCATGCGAATAGCGCCGCCGCTGGTGATTACGGATAAGGAATTACTCCGCGTGATCCGTAAGTTGAAAAAAATCCTAAATTCATTTAAGTAATGAATTTAAAATTGCTTTTATTTATTCACGCTTTGGTTACTTTCGCAGCGGGGATTGTACTTGTGATAACTCCGTCTTTTATCCCTTCTTCTGTGAATATTCACATAAATTCAGCGGAGTACCTTCTGTGTTATTTTTTGGCCGCGGCCGAATTCGCAATGGCGTATCTTTCGTTCAGGAGCCGGAAAATCAGCGACACTGCTGCCTTACGGGTTATTTCCATTAGTTTTATTGTGTTTCATGCTTCTACTTTAATTCTCGAATTGTTTGCGTTAAGTCAGGGACTAAGTGTCAAAATAATTTCAAATGTTATTGTCCGAATCTTTATCGTTATTCTCTTTTATTTTTACGGAGTTGCTCCGTTTAAGCAGAATAGTAAAAACAACGCTTAAACTGCCCGAAAACAGGCGTAATTCTTCGAAAAACTCTTTGCTGTTACCTTTTCATTTCACTATATTTACTTAACAAAAAACAAAACAACATGGGATTATTTGATAAACTAAGAAATGAATTTGTAGATATTATCGACTGGGTTGATAGTTCGAACGACACCATTGTGTGGAAATTTCCAAGATACCAGGATGAAATTAAAATGGGGGCCAAGCTTACCGTTCGCGAAAGCCAGGTAGCTGTTTTTATGAACGAAGGAAAAATTGCCGATGTGTTCCTTCCGGGAATGTACACACTCGAAACACAGAACATGCCTTTAATGAGCACCCTCCGCGGGTGGAAATATGGTTTCAACAGTCCATTCAAAGCTGACATATTCTTTGTAAGCACCAAACAGTTTATTGATCAGAAATGGGGCACCAAAAATGCCATTACGCTTAACGATCAGCGTTTTGGTTTTATTGAATTAAGAGCATTTGGTTCTTTCGCTTTTCGTGTTACAGATGGCGGTAAATTTATTAAAGAGATCGCGGGCACCGATACCAACTTTACTACCGATGAAGTTACGGAGCAATTAAAAAGTATGATTGTTACCAAGTTTACCGATGCTGTTGGTGAAGGAAATATTCCGGTTGAGAAATTCGCGGCTAACCTGGAAGAGCTTTCCACGCTTGGCAAAGAAAAACTGAATACGGATTTCGCTGAATACGGTTTAACCATTACAAAGTTCCTGGTTGAAAATGTTTCGATGCCTGAAGAACTTAAAAAAGAAATTTTTGCTTACTCCCGCTTAAATGCGCTGGACATGAATAAACTGGCGCAGTTCAATACCGCTAACGCTATTAAAGATGCCGCCAAAAACGAAGGCATTGGTGGCGCCGGTATCGGAATGGGTGTGGGCATGGGCATGGGCAACATGATGAGTAATGTGATGGCTGGCATGAATAACAACGCGCAGCAGAATACCAATACAAACACTCCACCGCCTTTAACGCAGTTTCACGTGGTGGTAAACGGTGCACAGGCCGGTCCATTTACGTTGCAGCAGTTACAAAGTATGGCAGCATCGGGACAATTACTTCGTAATTCTCAGGTATGGAAAGCAGGGATGGCAAACTGGGCCAGCGCTGAAACACAGCCTGAGCTCGCAAGCTTGTTCATGAATGTTCCGCCGCCAATAGGATAAAAACTTTTAAAGATTATATATTAACGCCTTTTCAATTAATTTGAAAAGGCGTTTTTATTTTACCAGTCAGAAGATCACCTACTCAACCTCTATATCATATTTAAAAAGTAATCCCGGAATTCCCTGTAATGAAAATTTTGCCCTTTTAATTTTGTTTAATTCAGGGTCAATCATGTAATTGTAGGAGGTTCGCAGGTCGGCCTTTTCTAAATTAGTACCGTCAAACACCGTGCGCGAAAGATCACAGTTTTCAAATACTGCGCCGCTGAGATCGGTTTCGGTAAAGTCTGCTTCCTGAAGCGAACAGTTGCGGAATTTTGTTTTTTTTATTTTCAGTCTGAAAAAAGAGGAGAGATTTAATTGACAGTTGTCAAAGTTTACCGAAAGCAGAAACTCATTGCAATTATGAAAATGCAGGCCTAATAACTTACAGTCCTTAAAGTTCGTTTCCTTGAAAGCGGTTTTATTCAGGCTGGCATTACTGAGATTACAACCAAGGAATAGACATTCCAGAAATTGAACGTTAGTCAGGTCGGAATTTGAAAAATTACAATTCACGAATTTGCATTTTTCGTATTCGGCAACTTCCAGTTTGTTGCTCGTAAAGTCTTCCTTTTCAATTATTTTATTTTCGATGTAAGTGTTTTTCATTTAGTATATTTTTGCCACAACCGGCGCTAATTTCAAAAATCTAAATTAGAGAAATTCGTGAAATTTAAAACGGATAGCGTGACGGGGTTTCATATTCGTTGCCCCCTGACGGGTTTGAAACCCTGTCACGGGTAACGTTTCAAGCCCTGTCATGGGTTAACGGTGTTTAATAAAATTTCTTACGCAGAATAAAATTTTGCTTTAGCAGTGGACTGATACGGTACCTGTCTTCTTCATAAAAATCTCTAAGGGCGTTTAATTCTTTTATCACGTTATCAACCCCCATTTCATCGCACCATTTAAGCAATCCCTTAGGGTAATTAACGCCTTTGGTCATGGCCATGTCAATATCATCGCGCGAAGCAACTTTTAAATATAAGGTATCAGCAGCTTCATTTATCAGCATTACAAGAATCCGTTTGAATATTAAATTTCCAAGTTCCGGATTTTTGTTTGCTTCTTCCGGTTTTGAATCCGTTGAATAATTATAAAATCCCCTGCCGGTTTTTTTTCCAAGAAAACCCGCTTCCAGAAGTCTTTTTTGCGCCAGCGCCGGTTTAAATTTAGGATCAAAATAAAATTGTTTCCAAACTGTTTCTGTAACAATATAATTTACATCGTGCCCAATAAGATCCATTAATTCAAACGGACCCATTTTGAAGCCGCCAATTTCTTTCATGGCCCAATCAATGGTTGCCTTCTCCGCTATTCCCTCTTCATAAATCCGCAGGGCTTCGCTGTAAAAAGGCCGGGCAACACGGTTGACAATAAAGCCAGGCGTGTCTTTAACAATAACAGTAGTTTTTTTCCAGGTATCAATAAGCGACTTGCAGCTATTGGTTATCTCAGGTGAAGTAGCAATACCGGGTATGATCTCCACTAATGGCATGATCGTGGCCGGGTTAAAGAAATGAATGCCTATAACATTTTCCGGATGCTCGCAGGCAGCGGCAATAGAAGTAATGGAAAGTGAAGAAGTGTTGGAAGCAAGTATCGTACCTGCCTTGGCCGTTTTTTCAAGCTCATGAAATAATTTCTTTTTTACATCTATGTTTTCAACGATTGCCTCAATGATGAGATCACTCGTGCTTAATAAACTTAATGTTTTCACGAAATGTATATTTGAAAAAATAGAGTCCGACTGTTCCGCGGTCAGCTTTTGTTTTTCTACCAGTTTTTGCAATGAGGTTTTAAGGCTGGTTTCAGCTTTACTAAGTGATACCTCATTGTTGTCATACACAAAAACCTGGTGCCCTGCAGTGGCCGCTACCTGGCCAATACCTGAACCCATGGCGCCGCTTCCAACAACACCAATAACCGAATCTTTTGTCAGCATAATTTTTTTGAATTGTAAATCTAAGTATAAAGTTTACCGGGTAATCAATTTTTTTCGCAGAACGCCGTTTTTTGTTTCTGCCTCAACAATGTAAATTCCTTTTGGAAATTTAGAAAGGTTAATACTAATTTTACTTTGCTGCTGGCCTGATGAAAAAATTAATTCACCAAGAGAATTAAACATGGAACAGGTAAACAAGTCCTGCACTTCTATGGTAACTTCATCATGCGCAGGGTTAGGATAAATAAATAAGGGAATTTTATTTTCCATTGCACCAATACCAGTTGCGAACCCAACGCATACTGTTTTGCTCGCTGAACAGGCTATTGCATCTGTAATAGTAACCGTATAACACCCCGGCGTTAAACTTCCCGCTGTGGCAGTGTTACCTCCTGAAGGAGCCCAGGTATAAGAGTAAGGCGCTGTTCCTCCCGAAGGAGAGGTGGAAGCTATACCGTCACTGCAGGTGCTGCAAGACGCATTGGTGGAAGAAGTTGTGGCTTGCACCAGTTTAACTGAAATAGTGGCGGTTGAGGAAGAGGTGAGCGTTCCATTAGAAGCAATGAGAATAACTGTTTTTGTGCCGGCAGAACTATATGTAACCGCAGCATTGGTAGCGTTTGAAATAGAAGGCGTTCCACCAGGCAGATTCCACGTGTAGGAACTTGCTCCCTGTGATGTATTTGTGTAGGTGACGGATGTTCCCGCGCAAACAGTTCCCTGAGTAGCGAAACTAACGGTTGGCGTATTTGGGTTTTGGAACAAATGCGTTTTGATCATAAACAATCCATTCTTCTGGTCGCAGGCAAAAAGATTTTTACTTGGAAAATAGGGATACATGGCCCATTGACCATCATAGTTATCGCCGGTCCAGATATTATTGTTCCCTCCGCCTTGCGGGAAGGTATCAAAGAAGCCAGCAAGTACCGGAGCAGAAGGGTTCGAGATATCGTAAAGCTGTGTACCATCCTGGTAACTGCTTAAAAAAACGTACTGGTTGTTTACAACAAATACATTGTGCGGGGTGCCTTGCGGAAACTGGTTGGCAGTGGCTAACACCTGGATATTTGAGAGATTGGTAACGTTGGCTGTTTTAAACGGAAGCCCGGAAGGAACTTCATCAGTGAATACCAGTGTTTGTCCGTTTGGCGTTAAGCAGCTGCTGTGATTATACCCTGAAGAAGAGTACGTGGTAAGCGATCCCAACTGTGTAAACGTATTAGTTCCGGTGTTAAACTTGAAAATGTACATACCCTGGTTTCCGCAGGAGGCATATACGGTATCATTCCTTACATACATGTCATGTACATAATTAATAAAATTATAATCCTGTTTTAATTGCCGTAACAGAACAGGAGCGCTTGGAGTAGCAATGCTGTAAACGTTCATGCTGCTTGTTGCTCCGGTGCTGTAAGTAATGCCCGCAACATACAGTTTGTTGCCATCCACCCAAAGGGTATGACCTCTTTTAAAATAAGAGTTGCCCTGATAAACGGGAGTGATGCTGGTTGGTAATGTACTCATGTCAAAGATCTGGAAACCGGAAGAGCTGTTATCATCACAAGCAACATAACAGTAATTCTGGTACGTTTTAGTTTCGCGCCACACTCCGTTACTGGATGTTCCGGCAGCAAATGCGCTGATAGTAGGTGTTACAGGATTTGTGACATCTACCCAGTAGGTTCCGCTTTTTGAACAGGCAATAGCATATTCTTTATTGAGAGACGCCTGATACCAGCCCCAGCAGGAGGAATATTTATCATTATAAAAATTCACACCTATTTCCGGATTAATTAAACTGATCAAAGTAAAATTAGACGCGGCATATGTTTGCCCGTATATTTTTGTCAGCGCAGAAATAAACAGCACCAGTATTAATTGTTTTAATTTCATAGGTAGTTAATTTTTATGTTTGCAAAAGGACAAGCGATTTAGTGATTAATCACTAGTTTTTTTGTAATGCTTTGTGAGTTTTCAGTCACAGTTAATATATAAGTACCGTTATCCAATTGTTTTACATCCACATAATCTGAAACCATGCCTTCATATTTTTTTTCAAATACCAGGCGCCCCAGCATATTTTTAATTTGTACTGTGCATGAACTATTTGTGTTGTAGTTAAGCGCAATCCGATCGTTTGCAGGGTTGGGGTAAAAAATAAAATTTGCGGTTGAATTACTGGAAGCTTTAATCCCAACATTAATACAAGTGGAATTAGTGTAGGCGGCAGTAGGATCAAGAATGAATAGTCCGTTTTGCATGTCATTGGCTAAAATAATTCCGCTTGGCAGATAAGGGTATGCGCCCCAATTGCCACGGTAGGACTGCCCCGAATAGCCAACGTTTCCGCCACTTTGAGGATAGGTGTCAAAAAAGCCTACTACACATGGACTGGCCGGTTGCGAAATATTATAGATATAAAGACCATCTTCATAACAGGATAAAACCGCAATGTTGTTTCCCATCAGGTAAGGATTATGAGATGTGGTTCCTGAATATGGTTTAAATGTTTGAACGTTTTGAACATTCGACATGTTCTGCACATCAACAATGTGAATTGGCAAACCAGCAGGCGATTCATCACAAAAAACAAGATACTTTCCGTTTTGCGTTAAGAAACTGCTGTGGTTATATCCTGAACTCGGGTAGCTGGTATAAGAGCCTAGCTGCGTGAAATTATTTGCGCCGGTATTAAATTTAAAAATGTACAAACCAGCGAATCCGCATGAGGCAAAAACAGTATCGTTACGCACGTACATATCGTGCACGTATGAAATGAAATTGGCGTCCTGGTTGAGCTGGCGTAATAAAAGCGGCGCTGTTGGAGTGGCAAGGCTGTAAACGTTCATAGAGGAGGTAACACCTGTGCTGTATGTAACTCCCGAACAATAAAGTTTATTTCCATCTATCCACATGGCATGAGCACGTTCAAAATATTGAGTGCCGTTATGAATAACATGAACGCTATCGGGCAGGTACTGCATATCCACGATCTGGAACCTGTTAGGACTCGCATCATCACTCATAATATAGCAATAATTCTGAAAGGTTTTCATTTCGCGCCAGGTACAACCCAGTTTTCCTTGTACAAACGCGGATACTGAAGGGGTTGTTGGAGATGTAACATCTATAAAATAGGTGCCGTTACTTGTTCCCGAAATAGCGTATTCTTTATTTTTGGAAGTTTGTTTCCATCCCCATACGCCTGAATACCGCCTGGAGTCAGGCCCAACACCAACCGTTCCGGTATTTGGGTTGATAAGGCTCAACAGGCTGATGTTCTGGCTTGGATAAGTTTGCGCTGTAAAATGAAGAGATAATAGACTTGTGAAAAACAGTATAATTTTTTTCATAGTAGGTGTGTTATAAACAAATATAAGATTTTAAGAGCCTTCATGCAACAAAACAAGCGTCAAAAGCAGGACGATCTGCAAGGCTTGACGAACGGTTAAAAACCGATGTGGAACAGTGTTTTCACAAGAAAAAATTGCAGATAAAACCCGATTAAAATAATGCTGTTAAGCCAAAGTGAATTTTTCCACTACGGATGTCGAACCCATTTCCAAACTGGTTACCAACTGCGTAATTAAGACTGAAAATTCCAGCTTTTGTCTCAAAATTTATTCCAGTTCCTACGCTAACAGGTGTATCCTTAACATAGGAGCCGTTGCTGATATTTTCATACCAGGCGCCTTCTGCAAAAAGAATAATGTTCGAATTTTGCGCAAAAAGGAAACGGTATTCAACCGTTGGGATAATGTAAGATGAGGCAAAAATGCTTTCTTCGTCGAATCCACGCAGAGTCCTTAAGCCACCGATCCTGAAAAGTTCGTTTCTGAAAATAGTTGAATTTCCAAAAATGGAAGCGCCCTGTGCTCCGAGCTTTAAAACGTTGTTCCTGTAAAGTTTTATAAAAACGTTCACGTTTCCCTCCAGCTGATATTGGGTTGATTTCAGCAGCACATTGTTGTACGCGAGTTCATTTATCTTCGGGTTTTTTTTAATGGATCTGTTTCCCGTTTGTGCATTAATGTTAAGCGCGATTCCCTTGTGAGGATTAAAACGATAATTTAATTTTTCATAAAATATTCCGGCACCGTATGACTGCGTTGATACATCGGCATAGTCGGGGAGGGTGGTGATAAAATTCAAACCGGAAGTTGAAATTAAATTGCTGGTGCGCTGCTTATAAAATACTTTAAAATAATTAAGCCCGCTGAAGTAATACTGACCGCCGATATTATTTAAAATGTCAATAAAAGTGGTGTCGCGCTTATAAATTTTTAAGGAATAATCAATACCGGCGGGTGTTCCAAAAAGATAAGGATAAATAACATTTCCTTTAAAATCCTGCGTTTGGGATTGAAGCCGTCGCCACTGCAGGTCAAAGGTTTCGCCATTCCTGAAAATTCCATTTACCACTTTCAGCTTTACATCGCCTGTTATTACAGTCTTTTTTGAGGCGGCGTCCGGTAAAAGGCCGATGATGCCATCAAACTGTGATGCGTTTTTTTTATCGAGAAACAGGATGAGTTTATTTTTTCTGTCGGTTAATTTTACCCGCTGGGGTTCTTTTTCAAACACAAAAGGTAGCTGTTTTACCTTTTGGGAGACGGCGGCAAGTGCCGTTTCATTATAAGGCATTCCTTCTTTCAAGGAGAGGTAGCGATACAGAAATTTTTTATTAATACGGGCTGTGCCAATAATAATTACAGAATCAATTTTAAAGAGTTTATTTTTCTCAACGTGGAGTACCGCTTTTATTTCGTTGCCGCTGGTCTCAATACTGTCGAGCTTAACAGCTGCAAAAGGATAACCGTTGTTTTCATAATAAGTAATGATGTTGTTTATGCTCCTGGCCATTTCGTTATAACGAAACGTTTTATTAAAATATAATTTTTCGCTGATTCCCAACTTGGAAGCAAGGGAAGGATTAAGGTTTCCTATTTTGAGATGCGCCCATTTATAGAGTTTGTTCTCAGATACTATGGCGGTTATTAAAGTAGAGTCTTCTATTATAGTATCAGGAGCGGCAAGCAGGTATCCCTTTTGCTGTAAAGAAAAAATAACACTGTTCAATTCTTTATACGCCGATTGTTTTGAATTGAATGTTTTGCGGTAATTGATTTTCTTTACATTCTTATCGCCTGACGGAAAGTTTATTTTCAGATTTATTACCTGTGCATTAAAATATAACGCAGCCGTAAAGAAAAACACGAATAATATATATTTCCGGGTCAAAGTCACTTAAAAATATAACGTTAGAATTTTTTTTTAGTATCTTTCACTATTAATATACAACAAAAATACCACATTCATGAATAGAATTATTTTTTCCATGTTAGTAGCGATGACTTTTTTTTGTGCATCCGCGCAATCCCCAATCACGCTTGGTAACTCCAATATGCCTTCAGGCGGCGATACCCTGAGGTACAGTAATGCAAAGCTTAATTCCATAGGCAGTTTCACACAAACCGGCGCCAGCTTTAGCTGGAATTTCAGTACCCTTATTCCTTCCGGCCAGGGAATCCGAAATTTTAAGGTCGCCTTTCAAACGCCGTATGCTTTTTTCTTTTTCGGAGCCAATGAGTATGGCGAAAAAATAGCCGATACGATTGGCCAGAATCCGTTTTATTTCACCAACTATTACAACTTTTATAAAAAGCAAATTTCTCCAAACGCTTATGTAGCCGACGGAGTAGGGCTCACTTACAATTCATTTCCTGTGCCGAATTATTATTCAGATAAGGACGAATTATATAATTTTCCAATGTCGTATCCAAAATACGACAGCACTACATTCAGATTTTCCACAATTACCAATACCCAGGTGCCGGTGCGGTACTCAAAAACAGGCTATCGTGTTACCGTGGTGGATGGATGGGGAACCGTTACAACACCATACGGAACAGCAAACTGCCTGAGACTTGTAACCACGCAATATTCAAAAGACACAGTGAAGGCCAATGGTTTCCCGGCTATAGGATTTTTAAACTACCAGCGCAGTTATCAGTGGATGACGCTTAACAGCAAAATCCCGTATCTCGAAATCAGCGGAGCCTATAATAACGGCAATTTTGCTCCGAACCAGGCACGTTACAGGGATTCCGTCCGAACGTTTGTGGGTATTAAGGAATATACAGACCTTTCAGGAGTATCTGTTTTTCCGAACCCAGCAACGGATAAACTCTTTTTTTCTTCTGAAAATCAAAACACCATAAACTTTGAGATGTATGACATGAACGGAAAAAGGATCAAAAGCGCGGCGGCAATTTATGTTAACAACACACTCAGCTATGCAAATATATCCGATCTAAAAGCCGGAGTTTACATGATAAAGATCATGTCGGGCGGTTCAATGCGACATCTCAAATTTATTAAGGAATAATCCTTTTTTAAATTAAATTATTCTCTTATTTTAGCACCGTAAAATTACAACTATGTCAGACCATCATAACGATCACCCTACAGAACAAAAACCAGTTTCCTTTACCGTGCCCCTTATCATGGCTTCTGTATTGGTTTTTATCATCGTATTATTATTAAGCGTGTGCGATCCAAAACATGGCGGTGAGTGCGAGTGCAAAGAAGATTGTTCGAAAGAATGTATGGATAAATGCGAAAAAGGAGATCATACAGGCCATGATGAACATGGAAATGAAGTAAAAGGAGGAGCGGCTTCTCATCATGAAGAAAGTTCAGAAGAGCCGAATACTGCTAAAGATTCTACAGCCGCTGAGCATACCGATTCGCCTAAAGACAATGCTCCGGAGCATCACGGACATTAATAACAATTAAAAATATTCTGAAAAGCCATTCCAAAAGAGTGGCTTTTTTGTTTGGCTAAGATGACGTTTGTTATGTGACCCCTCAACCTTATATTATTAGTCCAAAATTTAACCACATAGACAGATGGATGTTTTGGATTATAGTGTTAAAAAGGAAATCGTATTTTTTATAGGAAGATTCATAGAATTGAAACGTAGCTTCAATGACAAAGTGTTCTGATACTGAAATACTATTTCTTTCTTTCGCCAATCTGTTGGCGCCACATTGCATAGTAAAGACCTTTTTCGTTTAAAAGATCTTCATGTTTACCCTGTTCAATGATGTGGCCCTGTTCAAGCACAACAATTTTATCTGCATGCATAATGGTGCTCAGGCGATGAGCGATCAGGATGGTGATCTGATCTTTGCTGGCGCTAATTTGGCGAATAGTTTCGGAGATTTCCTCTTCAGTTAAAGAGTCAAGAGCGGAAGTAGCTTCATCAAAAATAAGGAGTTTCGGATTTCTAAGCAGGGAACGCGCAATGGAAATACGCTGCTTTTCTCCGCCGCTTAATTTAATTCCTCCTTCGCCAATGGTACTTAACAAGCCTTTGCTGGCGCGCTTTAATAAATTCTGACAGGCTGCTTTATTCAATACATCCAGCAGTTCCTGGTCGGTTGCGTTTGGTTTTACAAATAAGAGATTGTCTTTAATGGTACCGCTGAACAATTGCGAATCCTGTGAAACAAGCCCAAGCTGCACGCGCAATTCGTTGAGGTTAATTTGCGTGGATTGAATGTTGTTATACAAAACAGAGCCAATATTCGGCTGGTACAGGCCGAGCAATAATTTCACGAGTGTTGTCTTGCCGCTGCCGCTGGGCCCTACAAAGGCAATGGTTTGTCCGCCTTTAATTTTAAGGTTAATGTTTTTTACGGCAAAACCCTGGGATGTATTATGACCAAAAGAAAGTTCCCTGAATTCCACTTCTTTTATTTCGCCCAAGTGATCGGGCTTTGCCGGCACCACTTCCGAAGGTGAATTCATCAGCTTCGAAAAATTATCCATGCTTACTTTGGTTTCGTTAAACATGGCGATTGCATTACCAAGTTCCTGCAAAGGATTAAAGATGAAAAAGGAAAAAAACATTAGCGTCACCAGGTCACCAATTTTGATAACACTGTTAAACAAAAAACAATAGAGCGCAAATACCAGGCAGGTCCTTACAAAGTGAACGGTTGTTCCCTGGATGAAGCTAAGAGAGCGAACAAAGCGTACTTTTTTTAATTCCAGGCCGAGGATCTTAAGGGTGGTGAGGTTTAGTCGTTTTTCTTCCTGTTCTACCAGTCCGAGGCTTTTTACGAGTTCAATGTTGCGCAAAGATTCGGTGGTAGCCCCGGCAAGTGCGGTTGTTTCGCCAATAATTTGTTTGGAAACAATTTTTATTTTTTGCCCGAGGAAAGAGCTGATCCCGGCGATAACGGGCACGGTAGCCAGGAAGAGCGGGCCGAGAAGCCAGTGAATACTTACAGCATATACAACTACAAATATGATACCGATAAGAAACTGAAAGATGAGAGAAATAAAAATATTTACAAAACGTTCCGTATCGGTTTTTACTTTCTGAAGTCTCCCAAGAGTTTCGCCGCTTCGCTGATCTTCGAAATCGAGATAGGGGAGTGATAATGCTTTTTTGATGCCGTCGGTGTACATGTGAGCACTGGTTCGCTGGATAACAATATTGGAAAAATAATCCTGGAAGTTTTTCGCAATCCTTGACATCATGGCCGCACCAACAGATAACGATAAAAAGAAAATAAGATTTTGAGAAAATTCTTTAAAGTTTGCACCCACACGCCAGTAATGGTTACTTCCTTCTTCAACATGCGCCGCGCTGAATTTATTAATCAGTTTACCTGTAATAATTGAATCGCATAAAGAAAAGCACTGGTTAACGGCCGCTAATAGCAATGCACAGAAGAGTAAATTTTTGTGTTGCTTTAAATAATGTAAAAGTATTTTCACGTTGCCAAAGGTAACAAGTTTTTACTCTCCGATTTATTTAAAAATAAGACGGATGTTAAAAAGCACCATCAAACCCGTTTTGATTATTGAGCAGTCCATCCTCCGTCAACCGGAAGAGCAATACCGGTAATTGTATTGGCGTGCTCGGCCGCTAACAAGAGCGCTGTCTGGCCCAATGTTTCAAGTGAAACGAACTCCTTTACAGCTTGCTTTGCAAGCATAATTTTATTGATTACTTCACTTTCAGGAATTCCGTGGGTTTTCGCCTGGTCGGCAATTTGTTTTTCAACCAGTGGCGTTCTCACGTAACCCGGACAAATAGCGTTACACGTAATATTAAAAGGAGCGCCTTCAAGGGCAAGGGTTTTTGTTAAGCCTACAATACCATGTTTACTTGAAACGTATGCGCTTTTAAATTCGCTCGCCACAAGGCCATGCGCTGATGCAATGTTTATGATCCGTCCGAATTTTCTTTCTTTCATGCCTTTCCAAACAGCCTTGCTTAAATAAAAAGCCGAAGTAAGATTAATTCCTATGATCGCGTTCCATTTTTCATCGGGAAACTCTTCAATAGCTGACACGTGCTGAATTCCGGCGTTATTGATAAGGATATCAATCTGCCCGAACTTCGCATTACCGTCTTCCACCATTTTTCTTAATTCTTCCGGCTTTAACATGTTGGCGTTGCTGAACATCACACCAATGCCAAACTCCTTGCCTACTTCATCAGCAATTTCCTGACCGTTGGTTTCAAGGCCATTGAATATAATATTGTATTTTTTTGTTTTAGCGAATTCGCGGGCGATGCCCAACCCAATGCCACTTGTACTTCCGGTAATTAAAGCTGTTTTCATTTATTTTTTAATTTAAATAAGTGTATAAAGCTATTAACTAAACATGAAAAACAAAATTATTTAATGTTATACCGGTAAATTTCTTCTATGTCTTCCTGTCCGTCATGGATAACGCATAAATCACTTATCAGTCCGCTGTTAATGCCATATACCCATCCATGAATGTGCAGGGGCCGTTCGCTCCACACTTTCTGCACAATGCTTGTTTTTGCAATGTTCCTGACTTGCTCAATTACATTTAATTCAGTGAGTTTATCCATTCGCTTATCCGGGTCTTTTATTTCCTGAAGTTCGCCACTGTATTTATTATACACATTTTTAATGTTCAATAACCAGTTATCTGCAATGCCATTTACCTGATTGTTGATGGCCGCGTTAATGCCGCCGCAACCATAATGACCACAGACCACGATATGCTTCACTTTCAAAAAATTGACCGCGTAATCTAAAACTGTGAGCATGCTCATATCGGTGTGAACCACTAGGTTGGCTACATTACGGTGCACAAATATTTGTCCCGCTTCTGTAGAAGTAACTTCGTTTGCCGGCACGCGACTGTCGCTGCAGCCAATCCAGAGATATTCCGGTTTCTGGCCCAATGACAATTTTTTGAAGTACTCCGGGTCTTCAAATTTTTTGGTTAACGCAAACCTGCGATTCCCGTCAATCAATCTTTTATAACTTTCTTCCATGATTTAATTATAATTTATATTTAATAATTTCTACTTCTATTTGTTTTATGTGCGAAGCCTCAACAAACTCCTGCATAACGTCCCTCGCTTCTTTATCAGTTGTTTTATTAATCGAACCATCGATAATAAGTTTACTTCCTTTTTTCAGAGAGTTTAAGTATTTAAGAAGGTAGCCCTTATTAAAGTAGGTGATGTGCGTTGGTAGTTTGATAATGTAATGCTGTTTTCCATCGATAACATCTTCAGCTACGTCAAACGATGATTTAATATTGGAGCGTATGATAAAGATAATGGCTACAATGACTCCGGCACCAACACCTTTCAGAAGGTCACTGAGGAGCATTACTACAATGGTTGTTAATAAGGGGAGAAACTGATCTATTCCTTTCTGATACATTTTTGTAAACAAAGATACCTGCGATAATTTGTACCCGGTGGTTATAAGTATCGCTGCCAACGCAGCATTAGGGATTTTCATCAGTAATGATGGAAGAAACAGAATGCTGGATGCCAGTAACAATGCGTGAAATACAGCCGACAATTTACTTGTTGCTCCCGCATTAATATTAGCGGAACCTCTTACAATAACGGCCGTTACAGGAAGTGCGCCCAACAGGCCGCAAAGAATGTTTCCGAGACCCTGGGCTTTTAATTCAGTATTAAAATCCGATTTGCGTTTAAGAGGATCGAGTTTATCAACTGCCTCAACGCTTAACAAGGATTCGAGGCTTGCAACAAACGCAAGTGTAAGCGCGATTGACCAGAATTTTGAAGTGTACCAGAGACTAAAATCGGGCGGCACAAGAACCTGTTTAAAGTCGCTAAGGTTTTTAATCACGGGCAGATTAACCATGTGATCCTGTGATATTGAAAAATAGGGAAAGGGTTCAAAAAGAATGGCCAGAAATATGCCACACAGCACCACCAGTAGTGGACCAGGAACAGTTGATAGGATTTTGTTTTTTTTGTAGAAGTTTTGCTGGCTGATAATTATTATCCCTATTGAAACAATACCAACAATTACAGCGCCCGGGGTAATATAATTGAACATGTAAAACAATTCCGAAAATGTATTGTGCCCATCCGGTTGTATAAAATCAAAATCTCCTTCAGGATCGCTGTCATATCCTACGAGATGCGGGAGCTGTTTAATGATGAGGATAATTCCAATCCCGGCAAGCATTCCTTTAATAACAGAAACCGGAATAAAATCACCAATGGAGCCGGCTTTGATATAGCCCAATACTATTTGTAATGCGCCCGCACAACAAACTGCGGAGAGAAATAGAGGAAAAGAACCTAATGTGGCAACCGATGAAATGGTAACGGCTGTTAGTCCGGCAGCAGGACCGCTGACACTTAATGCCGAAGTGCTGAAGAACGTTACAAAAACGCCGCCTATTACTCCCGCAAGGATGCCTGAGAACAGTGGAACATTACAGGTAAGTGCAATTCCCAGGCATAAAGGCAATGCTACAAGAAACACAACAATGCCCGATTTAAAATCGGTTAAAATATTTTTAGAGTTCATAAAAATTTAAGATTAGATAATAACAAAAGATCATCGCTGTTTTACTGAACAACGAATGTGTTATGCATCTTAAATTTTTGGAGGAGGGGTGGTAATATTAACGTAGAAGCACAGATATTTGTGCGAGGTGTAATTGTAAAGATAAGGATCGATGTTGTAATCGGTCCAGTCTAAAATTTCAGGCGCATTTAAAAAATCGTTTAAATCGTTGTCTGTATCAGGGTCGCCGTCTTCCGTATCGCCTTCTTCATTTCCTTCTCCGCTACTCTTTTTAGAAAGCTCGGTTTTAACAACCAGGTCTTCTTCCAAAGGAATATAACGAGCAACAGTAAAAACCATCGCGGTTAAAAACGTAAACAAAAAGATATGTTTAAAAAACTTCAATGCTGCAAAGGTAAAAAAAAAATCGGATATTCTTCTTAAAAGATCTAAAAAAAAAGAACTAAAATTGAAGGTGGGCGCGGAGCGAAAACACATGAACGGGTCCGCTACGCGACGCATTGTAAGCGGGATTTAGGATGAACTGATAACCGGGAGAAATTGAAAGAAACCATTTCTTAATCAAAAATAAATAATAGACTTCGGAAATAAATTCATTGGCGTAATTCAGATTTCCATCGCCAATTATAAATCCATAGCCGCCTTTTTTTAAATACGCCTGGTGTTGCGGACTGATGCCATTAATCACGGCTGCAATTCCAAATACATCATCGGCTCGTTTCCACATCGCGCCTTTTAAACTTAAGCCAATATGTGCGGATTGATCTATTTCAGTAAAAGCCCAAGTTTCATTATTCCCGTCGTTATAACTTGCCCGCGCAAATACTCCAACATTAGGGGTGAAATTATGTTCTATGTTAAGTGAGGCGCCATATTTACTTCGTCCAAAGCTTCTTTCGGTTGTAATGTCTATGGTGTCGTTATGGGCCGTGGCCTTTACATAAGAACCCATAGGGGCATTGTTATAGAACCCAAGTAATTTAACATTGCCTTTTTTTGAATAGTTATATTGAAATTCGATCGTATTGGCGTTGGCCTGTAAATAATTGTAATTTAAAACAGGACCATTAGCCGTAGTAGGAACCGACGTAAGAGCAAAACGGCATTCGAACTTCGGGGAAGCATATTGTATAATTGCTCCGGTTGTGTATCCTCTTGTGTTAGCCGGATAGTCCCAGGCTCCGGTGCTCATCAGGCTCCAGTTCATGAATTGTGTGCGAGGGTCGTGACTGAAAGAATTTCCATCAAAAAAATCGGCTACGCTGAATTTGCCTATAATAAACGTTAACTGTTTATCGGCTTCTTTTTCTTCAACCTGGTTAATTCCGTCATCGGTAACGGAATAATTTTTTGAAAGGAAGAAATTCTGTTTGTAATAAGCCCGGGCAAGATAAATTGCCGGTGCCGGGCTCCCGATCCTGAACGTTTCTCCATTGCTGAATCCCGCTATCCCTCTTGCCGCACTAAATCCAGAGCCTCCTGCAATTTCAGGGTTAAAGTAAAAAGATGCTCCTTTCCATAAACGCGCACCGAAAAACATTGTGGCTGTTAAGGATGATTGTGTTTCTTCCTCGGGCTGCAGGCTATTAATGCTGGAATACGGCGCGTTGAATTTTGGATGATATTGTGTAATAATGGTTTGCTGAAAATGGAAATTAAAACGCGCGGTAGTAGAATCATTCTGCGAAAACAACACATAGGGAATGAATATTAAGAAATACCGGATAAAAAAAATTTGCTTCAAAGCTAATCAAATTTTTTACGTCGCGCCGCATAATATATTAATGGGAAGACCAACAGGGTTAAAATGGTAGCACTGATCAGCCCTCCGATAACTACAATAGCAAGAGGCTTTTGTGTTTCGCTGCCTATGCCGCTGCTTACTGCGGCGGGTAAAAGACCAATGGCGGCCATCAGAGCGGTCATAACCACAGGTCTTATCCGGGATTTAACTCCTTCTCTTATGGCCTGATTAAGCGGAATTCTATCTACGAGATTCTGGTTGAAGACAGAGATCAGAATTACTCCATTTTGAATGCAGATACCAAACAAAGCGATAAATCCTACTCCGGCTGAAATCCCAAAATTCACTCCGGTAATATGCAGTGCGAGTATCCCTCCAATTAAGGCAAATGGCACGTTGGACAAAACCAGGCCGGCATCTTTAGCGTTTCCAAATAAAATAAAAAGTATAATAAAAATGGCAACCAGACTAATAGGGACTACCTGTCCAAGACGTTTGGAAGCTCTTACCTGGTTCTCAAATTCGCCCGTCCATGTTATAGAGTAACCTTTTGGAAGTTTCAACGATTTGACTCTATCCTGCGCATCGGCAATTGTGCTTCCAAGATCGCGTTCACGTACGCTGAATTTAACGCCAATAAAACGCTTTGTGTTATCGCGATAGATAAACGCGGGGCCAGTAGTTTTTACGAGCCTGGCTATTTCTTTAAGAGGAATTTTATTTCCTTTAATGGTAGGGACTTTCAAATTCAGAAGGTCTTCTTCGGTTTTACGATAGTCTTCGTTATATCTGATTCTGATATCAAACTTTTTTTCACCCTCATACATTTTGGTAACTGATTTTCCTCCGATCGCGATCTCAATAACGGTTTGCGCGTCTGCCATCGTTACCCCATAAAAGGCCATTTTTTCTTCTTCCAGTATAAGGCTGAGTTCGGGTTGGCCAATGTTTCTGAGAATACCAATATCTTTTATTCCGTCTACGTTTTTTATCCTGTCGATAACCTGGTTACTTAAATTATTAAGTTTAACAAGATCTGGGCCGTAAATTTTTACCGCATTGCTGGCATTTATGCCGGCAACCGCTTCTGCAACGTTATCGATAATAGGCTGGGAGTAATTAAAATTAACACCCTGGAATGTTGCCTTTAATTTTTTATCCATTTCTTCAATAAGCTCATCGTTGTTTCTTTTTTTACTCCATTCCTTTTTCTGTTTAAGATTGACCTGCATTTGCACGTAATAAAAACCAGAAGGATCTGTTCCGTCGTTGCTGCGACCGGTTTGCGACAAAATACCATTTACTTCCTGAAATTCATTCAGCTTTCTGCGAAGGTCTTTTACCATTCTCACGGTTTCATTTAGCGATTGGCTCATGGGGAATTTAGCTTCTACCCAGAGCGCACCTTCATTGAGCTGCGGAAGAAATTCGGTTCCAAGAAATCTGGCTGAGAATAACGTGACCACAAGAAGAATCCCGGCTATTAAAAGACTTGTTTTTTTTCTGGCGTAGGTTTTGTCAAAAGCACGGCTGATTATACGGTCAAAAAAAGCAACTATAAAATTGTTTTTTTCTTTTACATTTTTATTAAGCAGAAATGAACACAGAACCGGAACAAGCGTTAAAGTAAAGAATAAAGCTCCGAGCAAGGCAAAGCCCAGGGTATAAGCTAGAGGGGAAAACATTTTCCCTTCTACTTTCTGAAAAGAAAAAATAGGAATAAGCGCGGTAATGATAATTAATTTGGAAAAGAAGATAGCGATGGCGAGATTGGAACCCGTTTTTTTGATGAGTCCGAGCTTGGCCAGTTTATTAAATTTTTGCATCCCGTTTTTGTGGGCCATGTGATCCAGGGCCACAAACACGCCTTCAACCATAACTACGGCCCCGTCGATAATGATCCCAAAGTCCACGGCCCCCATGCTTAAAAGGTTAGCGGTCATACCTTTTAACCGAAGGCAAATAAACGCGAATAATAATGCCAGAGGGATTATAATGGAAACAATCAAGGTTGTTCGCCAGTCTGCCATAAAAATAAAAACAATTATAGTTACAAGAAGAATTCCTTCAAGTAAATTATGTATAACTGTATCGGTACAAAAATTAATGAGTTTGTCGCGATCATAGAAGGTTACCATTTTTACATCTTGAGGCAGGACGGTGGTGTTTAATTCTTCTACCTTGGCTTTCAGTTTTGCGAGCACATCCGCTGGATTCTCGCCCTTGCGCATTACAACTATACCTTCAACGATATCATCATTGTCGTTTAAACCTGCCTGACCAACCCGGGGAACATTTGATTCAGCAACTTTTGCAACATTCTTAATATAAATGGGCATGTCGTTTCGTTCGTCAATAATAACATTTTCAATATCCTGGATACTGCTTAAAAGGCCGATGCCGCGTACTACAAAAGCCTGCCCGTTTTTTTCAATAACATCCCCGCCAACATTAACGTTACTTTTACTAATGGCGTCGTAAACTTCAAGAGGCGTTATATTGTAACGGCTTAAAAGATTTGGATAAACACTTACTTCATAAATTTTTTCCCTGCCTCCGAATGCCACTATATCCGCAATTCCCGGAACGCTGCGTAAATTACGGTCAATCACCCAATTTTGAATCGTTAAGAGGTCGCGCGAATTACGGTTTTTACTTTCCAGCGTGTATCTGAATATTTCCCCCGTAGGACCATACGGCGGCTGAACGTCTGTTTCAACTCCATCCGGAAGCGTAACTCCGCGCAGCTGATTATTTACCTGCTGTCTTGCAAAAGCGTCGTCCACTTCATCATCAAAAATAATTTTAATCACCGATAAACCAAACATCGTTATGGATCGAACAGACGTTTTCTTCTGCACGGGATTCATCGCAATCTCGATAGGACTGGTAACAAAGCGCTCAACCTCCTCGGCGCTCCTGCCGTTCCACTCCGTTACAATAATGATCTGAGTATTTGTAACATCCGGAAATGCTTCAATTGGCGTATTTACATAACTTACCACTCCGGCGATAATTAAAATCCCGGTAATAAAAAAAACAAAGAATCTGTTCTTTAAGGAGAATGCGACTATCTTTTTAATAAAATTATTCATTGAAAAATAAGTTAGTCGTTGATTGCGTCGTATACCAGTAGTTGGTATTTCGAAATTATTTTTTCGCCTTCCTTTAACCCGGAAGCAACATAAGTTTTATTTGTTGTGGCCTGGTATATTTCTATGAGGCGGGTTTCAATATGTTTACTGTCCTTGTATACCATAACATACGTCCGGCTGTTGTCGAAGATAACAGCGGCCGAAGGAATTTCTAATCGACGCTCAGATTCCGTGTATTTCAATATAACCTTTGCGAACATTTCCGGTTTGAGTACGGCAGTATTATTTTTCAGGGTTATTCTCGCTTTCATGATCTTACTTTCAGGATCAAGAACGCTGAAGAGTTTATCAACTTTGCCATGGATAACACTGTCGGGGTAAGTAATTGTAGTTATATCGGCTTCGTAACCTTCTTTAATCTTCTTGATGTCGCTTTCATAAACATTTGCCATTACCCAAACCTCCGAAAGATCTGCTATTGAAAACAAGGCGCTTGAGTTATCATTTTTTACATCCTCATTGTCTGTAATATTTTTCTTTATAATGAATCCGGCGATGGGAGCTTTTAGTTCGTAAAACCCCTTAGAGCGGTTACCATACAACTGTTGTAATTCCTTCGCTTTCGCCAACTCAGCTTCCGCGAGGTTCATTTCAGATTTACTTTGCACAAGATCTTTTTCCGACACAAGCCCGCTTTTATACATGTCACTGGCAGCGTTATATCTCCTTGAAGCATTATTAAGATTACTTTCTGCAGCGAGTAAATCCCGTTCCGCCGAAGCCACATCGCCGCTTAAAATATAAGCCAAGGTTTGACCTTTGGTAACATAATCACCAAGGTTGGCTTTTAATCCACTAACGCGGCCACTAACCAGGGCATACACATCCACCAGCCGGTCCTGATTGGCTTCAATTTTCGCTGTTAATTTTAATTCATTCTCTACCTGTTCGGTTTTAACAACTGCCAATTGTATTTTGCGCGCCATGGAGTCGCTGAGTTCAAATGCTTCGGGTTTTTCTTTTTCAGTCTCGGCGTGTTTACATGATAAGAAGCCACAACACAGCGTAACGAATAGCAATAATTTACTTAATAATTGTTTTTCCAACTTCATAATTTAAATTTTCTGTCGCGTTATATAATTCGTTTTCCAGCTTATTGAGCTGGATGATATTATTCTTGAAAGATTCATAATAGTCAATAAACTCTACTATACTAATGTTTCGTTTTGTATAGTTGTCGGTAAGCCCTTTTAAAAGATCATTAAATTTTTTCTGTAAGGTTTTATCGGTAGACAGGTACACATTATTGGTTTCAATTAAAATTTTGTAGGCGGAAATAACATCCTGTTGAACTACAACTTTATAAAATTGCTGATTCAATTCGCCTTCTTTGATTCTTGCCTTCGCTGCACGTATGTTGCCCTGGTTTCGGTTAAATATCGGTACCTGTAAGCCTAAGCCGATCCCATAATAATTTTGAATATAACTGCCGTTCCTGTCATAGGTTCCGGCTACACTCAGATCAGGAACTCCCAATGCTTTCTGGTATTCTAAATTGGCGCGTTCCTGCCTGGTAAGATATTCCTGAATTTTCACATCCGAGCGTGAAGTAACCGAACTATCCAACATGCTTTTTAAATCAAGCACTTTTTCATCGATAATAATTTCCTTTTGAAAAAACAAAGGTTTATAAAATTTCAGCGAGGTGTCGCCCATTAAAACGTGAAGATTATTATTAGCCTCGTTTATGGCAAACGTTGATTCTCTCCGTTCGCCTTTAAGTAAATTAAGAAAAGCGGACAGGCGAAGATATTCACTTAACGAAATATTTCCTTTATCAACTTGTTCCTTATATGCGTTAATGTTTTTCTCAATGGCAGAGATCTGGTCTGAATAAACCTGATATGTTTTTAAATTATAATATAAATTATAAAAGCTGGTACGCAGCTGATAGCGGAGGGTGCGTAACAAATCATAAAGCTGGTATTGTGCAAGCTGTGTATTAATTTTGGCTACCTTTAGGCGTTTGTTGCGTTTGCCCGCGATGGAAAAAACCTGACTAAGATTTATTTGATTCTGACCCAGCGTTCCATCACCATAAACGGTTTTTGCCGGAAAATAGCGCTTGCTTTGTGGATTATAAATGCTTTGTTCGATATAAATGCTTGGATTGTCGAACACCCTGGCCTGAATTTCAAGTGCTTTGACGGCTTCAATTTCGTATTGATACATTAGTAACGAAAAATTTTTGGAAAGAAACCCCTTTTCCAGTTCGTCAATTGTAATGGCGAGACTGTCTGAGGCAGACTGCGAACGGATCGCGCAAAAATAAAAACAATATAGTATTACTAGAAAAAATCTCATAATCATTAGCCAATGTTGCTGATTAAGCCTATTACATAAAAATGTTGAAAAAGAGAATCACCGATATAATTATTATACGCAATTAAAAAGTAAAAAAACACGAAAGATCTGTTTTTTCCAGAAGCACTCATTCCTGAATTGTAAAAAGACAATCTCAAAATATTTAAAACAGGGGATATGTATTTCATTTTTAATTTTAAGATGAACGATAAGCCACTTCGTGATAGGTTTTAGCATGTGGTCCAAGAAATACCCGTGCGTAGATTCGAACCAGTGCAAGACCGTCAATAATAAAGCTTAACGAAATGAATAAGGCCAGTACATATTGATCTTCATGAATGTGACTGAAAATAACATCTTCTCCGATGAAGGTAGGAGTTATCGGAAAACCCGTTAAGCCAAGGCAACATAACAGGAATGCAAGTGCTACCCTTGGGTGTTCATACGAATGGCCGTAAAAATTATTAAGGTCGAACGCTTTTTCGGCTTTTTTTATCTTGTTAAGTAAAAAATAGCCGAGAACCCCTGCCACTACTATTCCGCTCAGATAAAGATGTACCTGCCCGAATGTAAAATTTTCGTTAAAGGAAACCGCGAGAGCCACCCAAAAATGATTCATGATAATGAGGGTCCAGCTCAATAAAACATCTTTGCGTTCTGAGAATGATTTTAATACCATCAGTAGTCCAATCAGCGCAAAGAATGCCGGCAAATATTCATGTATTTCATCCGGTATATGCGCTTTGGTGTAAAGGCAGGCAAGGCCTATAAGATATGCCGGAACAAAGAAAAAGAACACGGTGCGGTGAGTTAAAAAATTTAATTTGCGGCCGGTAACTTTCATGGGGTTCCATACAAAGCGCGACATAAAGGAGTCAAGATTCCATTCTTTCAGGCTTAAAAGATAAATAGAGTATTCCATTTTTTTTGGAAAAGAATCTTCAAAAGTAGAAACTCTCGGAGTATAATTGTAGAACTGTTCTCGGATCAGATAACTTACAACCGATGGTGATACCAGCAGCTGATAAGTTCTCAGAAATGCATTGCCTGCAAAGTGCACCAGCGCAATTTTCTCAAGACCAAGCGCTACTTCGATAAATATTAATCCGATCTGGGCTGCTGATGAATACGCTATCTGACTTTTTACCGAGGACTGAACCCTAGCGATTAAAGTAGTAACAATGCTTGTGGACAGGCCTAAAACTCCGATAATAATTCTTACGGAAACCTGGTGTTCCCACAATTCATAAGTGCGCAGTAAAAGAAAAACACCCAGATGAACAGATAATGATCCGTAAAAGATGGCGCTGGATGGAGTAGGCCCTTCCATTGCCCTTGGAAGCCAGGAAGAAAAAGGCAGCTGCGCAGATTTCGCGGCGGCAGTAACAAGAATCATCATTGCAATCACTACGCCCACCAGGCTATGATTTTCCAATTGAACATGCACCAGTTCATCATTCCTCAATTGTAAGAAAGTAATGTTTGAGTGCCATAGATGATGACTGAGCCACATGGCCAGAATTATTCCTACGTCGCCAATTCGGTAAATTGTAAAAACTTTCAACGCATTTTTCACAGGCAGGTAACGGTCGCGATAGAAAGCAATCAAAAGAAACGAACAAATACCAAGAATTTCCCAGCCCATAAAAAGAGTTTCAAGGTTTCCTGCAAAAATGGTGATGGTATAACCAAAATAAAAAAGGAGAAGTGTATTGAAGAATCGTTTGTATCCCTGTTCTCTATGAAGGTAGGCGCGACTGTAAATTGTAACAAGAAAAGTAAGCAATGACCCTACAAAAAGGTACATGGCTGTTATTTTATCGAAACAAAAGTCGATATAAAACTCATAGCCGGTGGCTTTAAAAAGAACAAGGTCTTTAAAGTTAAGAGTAGGATGGTTGTTAAACAACCAGTAAACCAGATAAACCAGAAATATTACCAGGTGCGCGCCAACCGTTACCACCGCAAAGCCAGACAAAAAACGTTCGTTGTTACGGGGAAGGAACAGGCTTATGATATAACCGAACAGGGGGACGAAAATAAAAAGATGGAATAAATGTTCTGTTGTCATTTTAATTATTTAATAATGTAAACCGGCAGATTATCTGAATTTGTTTCCAATAATGAAGTCACATCGGAAATTGTTTCAATACTTGTTTTTAAAGGTTGATATAAAGTGAATTCACCATCTTTAAATACGTGCAATTCTTTGGTTTCGGGATTTATGACAGCCAGTTTTACCCACTCGTTTATAAACCATTCGTACATGGCATCAACGGATTTAATTGTATTCAAAACAATAGCGGGAAAGTGTTCTACAATAATAAGTAAACGAACGGGGTCGTGCATTTCGATCATCTGGCTTGGAAGTCCGGGGCGTAAATCGCCATCAGCACCGTTGGCCACGCCAAATAAACCCATAACGTTATGTGGAAGTTTGGTGCCGGCGCCTAATTTCTGGTTATCAACCCTCGAGAAAAAATATTCAAGGTTAATACCGCCACACACGGGGCCTAAAGGTTTCATAATGTTTACAAGAATTTTTCCTTCCGGATCAATCCTGTAATCGTACGAATTGGTAAAGGCTCGTCTGTCCAGAAATAATTGTTTGGTGATTTCTCTCCGTCCAACGATACACAGCGTATTGGTTGCGTGATTTAATTCCGGCCGTGGTTCAAATAAAGAAACCGAACGGGTAAGAATTTTTTTATGAATTTTATCTGCCCTTAATTTTGAATCAATTGAAACAAATCTTCTTGAACGTTCTTTTGCATTTAAATCAAGCGCTTTTTTAAATACAATAGAGTTCTTTGCGTGTTGCTGCGCGTTTTCAGCACTCAGCAGGTTTTCATCATAAAAAACAATTTCATCGCGCGTGGTATCATGTAAGCCCCCTACAAAACGTGTATTAGCTGGTATTGTTACGCCCCTTGTTTTTAATATTTCGCGTACCTGTAAATGATTGGCCATAAACGAAAATACCCTGGCATTTACCGACCCCGGTCTGCCACAGCAGGCTCCACAGTTGTACGCAGCGTAATGCGGATTGTTGACACTGCTGGAACCATGTCCAATTGAATAAACGAGAGGCGCAAAATCTTTTACAAGGCCGATACTTTTTAAAAGTGCTTCCACCCTGTTGGCCATTTCATTTACCGTGTAACCAACCTGTAATCCGTTTTCATTAACATCCGAATCTTTATGTTCAATTGTTAACTGCGACAGTTTATCCATATGACTGAATGAAGAGGCGGTTGCGGGTGTCATGGTGGGTTTAAAAATATTCAGGAACAAACGGAATGCCGACCAAAAGCCAAGGGTCTGGGTGATGATCCATCCACGGAATAAACCATGGGTTTGTTTGGCAAAGTGAACATCTTTTTTTCTTGAACCCGTAATGCCTACTTCTTTAATTAAAAACTTCGGCGTAACCGGAGCAGGACATTGTTTGGTATAAGATTTACCAAACTCAGGCTGAAAATAAAATTCTACTCCAAAAAATCCGGGAGTCGCATACGTTTCACACTTCGGATCATTTTTTTCAATGTAATCGCGGAGTGAAGTTTCGCGGTCATCGATACAAAAAGTTACCTGGAAACTTTTATCAGCAATCTCTGTTTTTGGAGTGTGACCCATTTTTATTCCTGCGAGCACTTCATCATAATAGCTCCACTCATAGGCTTCCTGCCAGAGTTTAAATACTTCATTGAGTTCTGTTTCGGGGATGTCGGCAAAAAGCGGATCAGGCTTGTTTTCAATTCTGGTGGATAAAGGCGCCCAGATAGGACCAAACTTATTATCCAGTTCATCTATTTCAAGAAGAAGCTCGAAATAAATAAGTTCTTTTAAAGAAATCTTTTTGCTGTCGAGTAATGTTTCCGGCTGATCTTCAATGGCTGATACCATCCCCGACCATCCCTGATGTGAAAATTGCTGATCAAAAAGATACTGCGCGTAAAGCGATTTATCTCCAACAATAATATTCAGCAGATCTTCGATTTTATATTCGCTCTTTAATAACAGATTTTTCGCGCGTTTTGTTTTAAAAAAACTCGTGAAACTATTGCGTTCCATTTCTTTTAAGGAAGCAAGAAAGCCTAATTCATGAACCGGAAAATTCCATATTGAAATTCCCTGGTCTAGATAACTGCAAAGAATGCGGAATAATATTGGCTGAACTAAAAGGTCCAGATCAAGACGGTATACTATTTTCCAGTTTGCGCGCAAAGCGCCTATCCTTGGGTCAGTGGAAGTATTAAAGCTTTTCGAAACCATTTTTTCTTTCCATTCCTGAACCGAAGAAGATCCTTTGAATCCGGTAATTACCTTATCGAGTATCTCCTCCCTTATTTTTTTAGAGTGGTAAAGGTTACGGTATTCGCTTAAGGATAGAGACACTTTGTACCCAAACATTTTAGACGCATTACGAAGCGCATCGTGAAATTTTAATTTTTGAAACGCGTGTAAAGTATTATGATGAATAAAATCCTTGAGCGGTGCCTGAGCAGGCAAATAGTGCTTCAGCTCATGAATAATATGTTGTTCGTCAAATTCCGAATGTGTTTTCATTTATTTTTTTTAAGCGCGTTAAAACATGATCTGGTATTGCAATATCACACTGCCTTTGCGGCTCCCGTTTTTTACATTACTGTTCGCGTCCAGATTGTATGTTGGCCTGTTCTGATAATCGAGCGATAGTTTTGAATTATGTCCTTTAATCAGCCAGTTAACACCCGCGTCCACCATTACCATTGCGTGGTGCTGCAGCGCTTCGTAATCAGCATACTGGCCGCTGATGTAAGGCATCAGTTGGCCATTGTTTTCTCCCAGTAAATTCTTAGGCAATAAGTATCCAAACTGCGCGTATACCAATTGCCCTGTGCCGAACATTGGGATGGAGTTCCCATAACCAGAAGTTTGAACCATGGTGGTAGCTGTGGATGGAGCATAACCGGTACCAGGATTCATGATCCCGTTATAGCGCAGATAGTTGTGACCGTAATTAGTGTTGTAATATCCCGCAAAAAAATTCACGGCGGTTCCTTTTTCTTTGTTCAAAGGCATGTCAAGGAAAGTCTCAAAACTCAAATGCATCATGTTTGCATAGGAAGTATCTTTATACGAACCGGCTGTATCTTTACTTAAATACCAGGTGGCATTTTTCTGATACACTCCGCCAATGGCAATGTTCCATACTTTTTTTGTTCCTAAATAAGTGCCCTGCATGTAGGGGGTGTTATGTCCTTCATTTTCAAAAAAGTTCCATGCAAAATAACCGCCGTATTGATTGTTAATTCCCGGACCATATCCATTAGGATAAGCTGCGTTATTTGAAAATGCCGCGGTATTTACGAACGTGGCGTTTTTTCCGATAGCGGGTGCAATGTTACCATTGGAACTGATCGGAAAAGGATTTGAGAGATAAACCCGGTAATCCAGTTTTCCAATTTGTCCGCGTGCATAGATAGCAAGGCGCCTGTCAAACTGGTCAATCTGGTCTACAGAATACTGAAGAAAAACCGGAACATCCAGCGTCATGATAGATCCGACAGAGGGTTGCGAAAATCGGGAAAGACCGTTGGTGACGGTTAAACCTCCTCCTAATTTCAGCTGGTTGCCCTTGCTTACCTTGTATTCGCATAATGCATCGTGAAAAAAGGGAGCAAGTTTACGGTTGCCGGTGTAATTAAAAGTATTATTGAAATTGTTTTGTCCGAATTGAAAATAAATAAATGTTCTATCCGTAATCTGTCCGAACATCTGAATACGTGTTCTTCGCAAGCCGATATCAAAAGTTTCCGGCGCCATCTTTCCAAACAATGTAGTTCCGGGATTGCTTTCATTAAAACGCACCCAGGTTTGGTTCATGAATATTACCTGAAAGAAATGTGAGCCGTCTTCATTGATGTTGGATTTAAGCGCGTTCTTTTCTTTTTTAGGAGCAGGTGGAGCTACTGGCTTTGTAGTATCGGCATTTTGAGGGAATAGTGAAATGCAACAGGTAAGGAAAAAAAATAATATTAACGCTTTCATGGTATAATCTTTAATTTCTAATAATATTAATATTGTCTTACCCGCGCCCCGGAAAGTTCATCACAGCAAAACTATCAAACTGCAATAAGTTCCCGGGGTACGAGGTAAGTTCTTTAGCCCTTAGGCTATTTTCAAAGTGCGTGTAGATGTTGGAGCTTTTCCTTTTGGTGTGTGCGAAGCATGTTCTTTCAGAACTACTTTTCCACCCTCCATTTCATAATCGTGCTGAAAGCCATGCAGCGAATGCAGCGTAGTATGATCAATTACATGACAACCTGTTAGATCAATGGTTACCTTCTTTGCCTTAGGCAGAGCATAAATTACTTTTTTTAATCCCAGGTAATTTGAAAATAATGCATCACCGGTAACTTTAACAGTAACCTCCTCGCCCGACGTAATTACTTCTGAGCGTGATTTAAAAAAGTTACTGATTTTTGCGCCGCTGAAAAGATTCAATAATAATTCAAGGGCAATTCCGCTTCCTACGCCTATCAAAAGGTCAGTGGCAAGCGTCATAAAAATGGTGATGATGAAAATGACAAACTGATCAACACCCACATGAAGCATGTTTTTGAATTCTTTCGGACTCGCAAGCCTGTAACCCGCAAAGATCAGCAAAGCAGCAAGGGCGGCATTTGGAATCATCTCAATAACCGGAACAGCAACAAGTAAAGCTACCAGTAAAAATAAACCGTGAAAAAAATTAGCCCAGCGTGTTTTCGCTCCAAAACCAACGTTGGCCGAACTCCGTACAACCTCAGAGATCATTGGTAATCCGCCAATAATTCCGCTTAAAGCGTTTCCAATACCTAACCCAGTTAAATCTTTATTTGCATTTGATTTGCGGTGATACGGATCAAGACCGTCGATTGCTTTAACCGTAAGTAATGACTCAAGACTACCAATAAGAGCATACAGTATTACGTACTGGATAAACACGCCGGTGTGACTGCCCATTCCTGAAAAATCAACATTGATAAATTGTTTGCTTAAGATATCTGTGATATGGCCCACCTTTACGAGCGAGTATTTACCAAGTACTTCATCAGTCCCGAGATGGAAAAAGATCGCAAGAGGAATAGCTACCAGTAAAACCACCAGAGGTCCGGGTATTTTTTTTACCACGGGGTGTTTAACGAGCATGAAAATAAACATGATGGCAAGACAGATAAGTCCAATAATGGCAATATGTGCATTGGCAGCTGATATAAAGTTTGGAATTTGTCCTGCAAGCGGCAGGGTTTCGTACGAAACCATTTTAGTTGGATCTGCCTCACTTGGATGTTTCAGCAAGGCTGGTGCCACACCAAGCAATATCGGTATTTGTTTAATGATGATGATTAGTCCGATGGCAGCTAACATGCCATGGATAGCGGCGCCCGGAAAAAAGTCGGCAAGATTACCTAATTTTAATAAGCCAAACATGATCTGGATGATTGCTGCTGTTACTATACAGCCAAGCGCCAGATGCCAACCGGATTCCCCCCCTCCAAATGCTTCAACAGAACCCGCTACAATTACGATAAGTCCGGCAGCAGGACCTTTTATTGTTAACCGCGAGCCTGCAAAAAAAGAAACGATAATTCCGCCAACAATGGCGGTGACTACTCCAAAAATGGGATTCGGAAAACCGCTCGCTTTAGCAATACCAAGGCTTAAAGGAAGCGCTAATAAAAAAACCATAAAACCCGCCTGCAGATCGGCAAGAAAATTTTGTTTTAAACCTGCGATCCCGTCCGCGGGAATGTTTTTTGGATTTGTGTTCATGTTTATTTTCTAAAAATTAATTAATAAGCCTGGAAGAATAAGGGAAATTGCTGCAACAAAAATTGTAACCGCTAAGAATTAGCAGTTCCTGAAATTATCAGATGCGAAGTACTCTAATGGATATAAATATAGGCTCTGGGGCCTTCTCAGCAGAAATGCTGTTAGAAAAAGATGTTTGTACAATAACGGGCTTAAAAGCTTTGTGATAGAATGGTAAAAGTAAAAATGCTTCGGAAGAAAAATCTTCACTGTCATTTTCGTTTTCAAGATCCTCAAAAAGCAGGTTGTCGGTGGTGAGACTGTTGGAGGAAGTATCTACGTGGGTCCGGTCAAAATTGAAATCATGTTCTCCGGGTAATTGTTGGAGAGAATTATAGGCGCTTACAGAAAACGAAAATAAAATGGCAAATAAGCAAACCATTGATTTTATAAAATTCGCTGTTTTCATTTTAGTCGTACAAATGTAACTTTATTTTAATATATATACAGGTGTTTAAAATTAATTTCAGTTTTTTAACGGCCTTTTGTACATTCGGTGACTGATATGCTTTAATATGAACCAACCCGGCGTTACTCTCAACCATAAGGAGTTGGTTAAACTTCTGAAAATGGCCTATTCGGCTGAAAGGGCTGCGGCTTTTGCTTATATTGGACACGCGGGTGCCGTTAAACATCCCGAAGAGAAAACAGCTATCCGTCAGATTGAGCTGGACGAATGGAATCATCGCGCCGAAGTGCTGACTATTATGGCCAAATATCATATTCCTGTTTCAAAGTATTATGAGGTTCGCTTTTATGTTATCGGCAAAATTATTTCTGCCAGCTGTTATGTGATCGGGTGGTTCATGCCATTTTATTTTGCAGGACGGCTCGAGAGCGGCAACGTTTGCGAATATTTCAGGATGAAGCAATTTTTTAATTCAATGGGAATAACCGAACACGATGAGCTTCTTTACGAAATGGGAATAAAAGAAAAAGAGCACGAGATTTATTTTTTGGATCAGATCAAAAATAATAAGATGCTTCCTTTTTTTGAAAGATGGTTTATGTGGGGAAAAGTAAAAAGCTTCAACAATATTAATCTGGATGAAAAATATCCGGTGGAAAAATCAGAAGTGTATTGTAAAAAAGGGGATTAAAGATGTCGAAAACCCTATTTTTAATTTCCTTAATGATAAACAAAATTAAAAGTTGAATAACTGGATTAAACACACCTACAGATAAAATCAGTAACTTTACTTTAGATTAAAAACACAGACCATGACGACTTCTGCCATAAAAAAACAAATACACAAAGCCATAGATATAGTTCAGAGCGAAGCGATACTAAAAGCTATTCACCTCATCTTAGACCAGGAACTAAGGCAAAAAAAGGAAGCCATGAAGGCATTTACATTGAATGAATTCTTTGCCCGGAACAGTCAATCCCAAAAAGAAATAAAACAAGGTAAACTCATAGAACATAAAACTGTTAAGGCAAAATATAAACAGTAAAAAATGAAAAAAGTAAAACTTTACTGGACACCCTTTGCTTTAAAGTGTCTGGATAAAATCAAAGAATACATCATACAGGAAACCTACTCCGAAAAAACGGCAGACACATACATTAGCAGGTTAATTGATAGAGTAGAATTATTGCAAGATTTCCCAGAATCTGGACAGCGGGAAGAATTTCTCAAGCACTTGGAACAAAACAGCCGTTATTTGATAGAAGGCAATTATAAAATTATCTACGTCTATCATTCAAGTAAAATCGTTATCACAGACGTGTTCCATGTCAAGCAAAATCCCACAAAAATCATTAAAAGAAATCGGCGAAAATAATCGCATTCCTCTTGCTGTTTCACGACTTTTGCTTATTTAAAGTATCAAGACATTTATCTATAAATTTTTCTGAAGGTATTAACGCAGTTTGAATACGCTTGGCATAATGTATCGAATCAAGGATTTCCTTCTGCTTCAGTTCAATTAGTTCTTTTTGCTTTGTAATTACTTTATTGGCCTTTTGTTTTTGCAGGAAGCTTCTATAAACAAACACTGCGAAAATTAAAACCAGACCAAGCACACATGAAATAAGGATGAGTACGATGCGTTGTTTTTTTCTTTCTGCTGCAGAGATCGCTTCTTTTTTATCAGCTTCCAAACGCGTTGCAGCTTCTTTTTTCTCAAACTCATAATTCATTTCCAGGCGCACTGTTTTTTGCACGTTTTCATCATTGTTTAAACTATCCCGCGCTAAAATATAAGCTTTATAAGATTTGAGGGCTTCTCCATCCTTGCCAAGGGCCGAATAAATTTCGCTTAACACCCCGTTGGCGTCCCTTATTCCTTCAAGTTCTTCAATCTCATTGGCAATTTGAAGCGCTTTTTTAGCGTAAGCTTCCGCTTCTTTGTATTTTTTTAAGGGAATATACGTCTCGCTTAAATTTATATATGAAGTTTCTATTCCCTGTCTGTCATTTAATTCTTTTCTTAATTTTAAAGATGTTAAATGATTTTCGGCGGCCAGCTTATAATTTTGCTGTCCCTCGTAAATAATACCCATATTGTTATAAAAACCAGCAATTCCCGCCTTGTCACCTAGTTTTTCCATAATTTTGAGTGCGGCCTGGTGAGTTTTAATAGCTTCTTCAATTCTGCCCTGCTTGTTTAGAATATTTCCCATATTGCTATACGAAGTGGCAATGCCAGGTTGATCGTTCAGAGCTTCCCGTATCTCAAGGGCTTTGACATAATTTTTCAGGGCTTCGGGTAAATTTTCAAGTTTGCGATACAGAAGACCCAAATTACTGTAAGTGGCAGCTAAGCCTCTTTTATCATCAATTGTTAACTGGATTTTCAAACAGGCCAGATGGTTTTTTAAACTTTCAGGATAATTTCCCTGGTTGTAAAGCACCAACCCAATGTTTCCGTAAGCCATCGCTATACCCTGTTTATTCCCCAGCTTCTCCCATATCTCAAGTGCAGCCTTGTAGTTTTGAATCGCATCTTTAAAATTCCCTTGTTTCAGGCTTATAACACCTATAATGTTGATTGCCTTTCCTGCTCCAATGAGGTAAGAGAGTTTTTCTGCCAGCTTTTTAGAAGAGGTAGCATAATAACAGGAAGAGTCGTAGTTGTTGGTGTTAAACAGTTTTATACTTAAAAGATAAAGGCTCTTTACTGCGTTGGTGTCGGCTTTTGCATGCTGCAGCGTTTGTTTTAACGAGTCAATTTCTTTTTGCTGCGAATATCCGCATACACTTATGCCTAAAATAAAAAGAAAAAAAAATCTTTTTAATCTGAGTGCGTTTGCAGTTTTTCTTTTGGCAGGAGTGTTCATAAACTTTAAAAACGTCTTTGAAGCGTCCGCAAATTTACTAATATCAGGTGACATGGTTATTTTAAAAAATTCGCTTGTCCGTGCCCGGAATTATTTCCCTCAGCACTTCCTCTTATCACTTTCCACTCATCACTCGTCACTCATCACTTCCCCACTTTACTCTTTAATCACTTTTAAACTCGTTCGCCTGTTTTTTGATTTCCCGGCATCGGTATCGTTATCGGCAATGGGTTGCGTAGAGCCATATCCTTTACTGCTCACCCTGAGTGCGTCAACTCCTTTCGATACCAGGTATTTTTTAACTTCATCGGCCCTGTCCTGCGACAGTTTAAGATTTGCTTCAGGACTGCCAACATTATCCGTATGTCCTTGTATTTCCACCACCATTGTGCTTTTTAATTTCAGCACCTCCACTAAGTCATTCAGCGCTTTATTTGAAATGGGTTTAAGGGTAGACTTACCTGTATCAAAATATACGTTATCAAGCACAAAATCTTTCGGAGGATCAATTTTAATTCCTACCTCATAAGTAGCCTCTTTATCTGCAGGAATCTGCATTTTTGTATAATCCATATCCATTGTAAAATTTTTATACTTGAGGCTGTATGTAGCGTTCACCGGCACAAGCACTTCAAATTTCCCCTTGGCATCTGTAGTTACCCGCGTAGTGGTTTTTGTTTTATCATTTACAAGAAGGATTATATCCTTGCCAAGCGGTTTACCTTTAAAGTTAGTTACCGAGCCTTTTAAAAGTGCCAGTTTATCTGTTGGCACAAGGGTTTGACAAAAGGCTGTGGTTGCAAGAAAAGCAAGTATTAAAAAGAGATTTATGTTTTTCATGTAATTTGATTTTGATTAATAACGTTTTAATAGTTAAAAGTAACCTTTTAATAGAACATTTTTCTTCGGGACCCTTGATCATGCGCTCTGTCTCAAAAAAATCAGTATGTTTGCACCCTGCAAATGGATCTGGAACAAGCAATAAAACAATCTATCCGGGATATTCCTGATTTTCCTAAACCGGGAATTCTCTTTAAAGATATTACACCTGTTTTTTATGACCAGCAGCTTTGTTCCAATATTGTTGATGGTTTTATCAGCAGGATGAATGAGATGCCGGACGCAATAGTAGGTATTGAAAGCCGCGGATTTCTTTTTGGCTTTTTAATGGCCAATAAATTAAATATTCCTTTTGTTTTGATCAGGAAATCAGGTAAATTGCCTTATAAAACTCTGAGCCATGAGTACGCACTGGAATATGGCACCAGCAAAATTGAAATCCATGAAGATGCGCTTAAAAAGGACTGGAACGTACTCATTCACGACGATTTGCTTGCTACCGGTGGAACTGCTGAAGCTGCGGCCTGCCTGGTGAAAAAGCTCGGAGCGAAAGTTGCAGGTTTTAACTTTGTGGTGGGCCTCGAGTTTTTAAACGGAAAAAATAAATTAATTAATCATTCAAATAACATAACATGTCTGGTACAGTATTAGAAAATGGCGTAGGTATGAATTTCCAGTTAAGTGAAAATCAGCACATGATCGCCGATATGATCCGCAAATTCGGAAAAGAGCATATCTATCCAAAAATGATGGAGTGGGATGAGTCGCAGGAATTTCCGATAGAAGTATTTAAAAAACTGGGCGATCTTGGTTTGATGGGAGTCCTGGTGCCAACCGAGTACGGTGGATCAGGTTTCGGTTATACCGAGTACGTGACAGCTATTACAGAGTTGGGAAGTATTTGCGGTTCCATTGCCTTATCAATGGCAGCGCATAACAGTCTTTGCACCGGCCACATTTTACAATTTGGTAACGAGGAACAAAAGAAAAAATATCTTCCGAAACTGGCAACTGCCGAATGGATTGGTGCCTGGGGCTTAACAGAAGCAGGAACGGGGAGCGATGCCATGCGTATGGCGTGCACCGCTGTTGAAGATGGCGACCACTGGGTTATTAATGGAACAAAGAACTGGATCACACACGGTATTTCCGGTAACGTAGCTGTTGTGCTTGTTAGAACGGGTGAATTACTGGACAGTCATGGTATTACTGCCTTTATTGTGGACCGCACTACTCCCGGTTTCCGTGGCGGCAAAAAAGAAAATAAATTAGGAATGCGCGCAAGCGAAACTGCGGAGTTGATCTTTGAAAACTGCCGCGTTCATAAATCACAAATATTAGGTAAAGTGGGTGATGGTTTTGTGCAGGCGATGAAAGTGCTTGACGGTGGTCGTATCAGTATTGCCGCGTTAAGTCTCGGAATTGCTAAGGGCGCATTAACTGCAAGTATTAAGTACGCGAAAGAGCGCCAGCAGTTCGGACAACCTATCGGTAATTTCCAGGCAATAGGATTTAAACTGGCGGATATGGCTACTGAATTTGAAGCCGCAGAATTACTTACGTTTCAGGCTGCTGATATGAAAAACAAACATCTTAAGATGACCAAAGAAAGTGCCATTGCAAAATATTTTGCAAGTGAAGTAGCTGTACGTGTGAGTACAGAAGCTGTGCAGATCTTCGGTGGGTATGGTTATACAAAAGATTTTCCGGTAGAGAAATTTTACCGCGACAGTAAATTATGCACCATTGGCGAAGGAACCAGCGAAATTCAAAAAATGGTAATCGCCAGGGAAATTCTAAAATAATTAAAACTTCATTTTACAAAGCCGTCCTCTTAAAAGCGACGGCTTTTTTTATTTCCAAAAGCTGAAATTCTATCTTAAAATAATCATTTCATTGGTGTTGCTGGGCTGCAGTTCAAAAAAACAACCGCCTGCAATTTCTTTTTATTACTGGAGAAGCAGTTTCAACTTAAATGACACTGAAAATACAAGCCTTCAGAATAACGAATGCAAAACAATTTATATAAAGTATTTTGATGTAATAAAGGAAAACACAGTGCGGCCTGTGTCAATTATCAAATTTAAAGTACTTCCACAGCAGAAGATTGTCCCCGTTATATTTATTAAGAATAATGTTTTTGAAGACACTGCGGAAACAGAAACATTGGCTGCAAAAGTGGCAGAGTTAATCAACGCTATTAACCGCGAAAACAAAATTACCATAACACAGGTTCAGTTTGATTGCGACTGGACCCAGAAAACGAAGCTTTCGTATTTCAGCTTCCTGGAAGAGTTTGGAAAGAAAACAAAATTATCATTAAGCGCAACTATTCGTTTGCACCAGGTGAAATATCCCTCTGTTACAGGAATTCCGCCCGTTAAAAAAGGTGTGCTGATGTTTTATAACATGGGAACAATAAACAGCGGCCGCACAAATTCTATTTATGATAAAGAGATCGCTCAAAAGTATGTTCCTTATTTAAAAAATTATTTGCTGCCTCTTGACGTTGCTTTTCCTGTCTTCAGTTGGGCAATCCATTGCCGCGATAACAATGTGCTAAGCCTTCTCAATAAAACCAACGCTTCTGACTTTTATAACGATAGTTGTTTTAAAAAAGAAAAGAACGGGTATCTTGTGGCTACGCAAAGTTGTTTCCGAAGCGGGAATTATTTTCGAAAACATGATGAGATAAAATTTGAGAAAATTGAATTTAATGAACTGCAGGAAATGGGTGAACTCCTCAGCGTAAGAATGAAAACAAGGCCGCATGAAATAATTTTTTATGATCTCGACAGTATTAATATAAACCGATATAAAAAAAATGCATTTAAGAAAATACGCGATAACTTTAATTAGTTTATTTGCATGCGTTGGATTGGTGATTGCCTGCGCTGGCGGATGGTGGACGATTGAAGAAACTACCAACTATACGCCTGAGTTGTTTGTGGATACCGCGTATAAACCTTTTTATTATTCTCCCGACATGTTTTATTATTCCATCAATCATGATGAAATGCAAAACGAACGGTTTAATTCAAAAGTAACTTCCGATTGGTACAACTATCTGGATAAAAAATATCCCGAAAGCGAGATCAGTTCTCTGCTTTTTAAAACGTTTGCAGGAACTCCTGACAGTCTGTTAAAACCTTCTACAATACCGGCAAGGTTTGCTAATTCTCCGCTGTTAAAACAGAAAGATAAAAAAGTTACAGATTTCCTGACCTATTTAAAGCTGGCAAAGCAGGCGGAAGTGTTTGCTTTACGAAATGAAGATGACTGGTATTATTACGATGACAAGCCAAGGAAAAAAAGAGAAAGCACTAAGGAGTTTTGCAATGTGCTTTCAGTTGCTTATCAGAAATCAAAAGATAAATTCATTAAACAACGTTTATGGTTTCAGGTGGTACGCGCTTATTTTTTTAACAGCGATTACGGGAACTGTGTTGCCACCTTTAACAATAACGCAAGCGCTGAAAAAAACACGATGTATTACCGCAGCATGTCTTACGCAGCCGGTGCTTTAAAAAAGAAAGGGGAGATCGCAAAGGCCAATTATTTTTATAGCCTTGTATACAATGGCTGTGATGAATTAAAAACAACCGCACACTACAGTTTTAAACCGCAGGAGGAGAAAGACTGGCAGCAGACACTGGCACTCTGCTTAAACACGGACGAAAAGTGCACCCTTTGGCAAATGCTTGGCGTTTTTTATAAAGATGAGGTTCGCTCAATTGAAGAAATCCTAAAGCTTGATGCAGCGAGTCCTAAACTGGATCTGTTGATCAGCCGTGCGGTGAACAAAATTGAAACCGAACTTTTTTCGTCAACTGTGGCTTACGAGTCTACTGCATATTCAAATACTAAGGAAGCGAAAGAAAAATTAGAGGAACTAAAAAAAGTTTTAAGAGAGGCTATTAAAAAAGGAACAGTAAAGAAAACGTGGCAATGGCATTTAGCACTGGGCTATTTACAAACTCTATCCGGCGAATTTACTGCGGCAAAAGAAAATTACAATCTCGCTTCTAAAAGCGCTGCGGGCAATAAACTGGTGCAGGAAGAAGCAAGATTGCTGAACCTTGTCAATTCGGTATCGGAAGTTAAAAAACTGGATGAGGCCACCGAAAACAAATTCCTTACAGAATTTAAATGGCTGGAAACGGCCGATAATGCACTGCGCAAGAATGCCATTGGAGTCTGGATAAAAACAGTGATGTCGAAAAAATACAAAGACCAGAATGATTTTTTAAAGGCACAATTCTATGTTACTACTTCTGACTATTATACAAGCGATAAGGATTTACACGCAATGCAATCCTTCCTGTTAAAGACAAAGAAAACGCCGTATGAGCAATATTGCCAATCCATTTACAAGCTGGGCGTTGAAGATCTGTATGAGTTTGAAGCCGTGAATAAAACACTGGAAGATAAAACAGACGAAGCAATTGCTCTTTTTGAAAAAGCTCCCGGAGCCGCCGCCGGTAACTTGCTCAGCAATCCTTTCAACGGAGGTATCAAAGATTGTCATGATTGCGATCACGCCCTTGAACAAAAAACAAAATTCACCAAACTTTCAACACTTAAAAAAATAAAGGAGATGAAAGAGAAACTCGCCGCTGATCCTTATAACAATGCCCTGTTGTTGGGTAACGCGTTTTATAGCATTAACTTTTATGGAAGCTCCAGAATGTTCTATGATTGCAAGATCATGAGCGCCGAATCTTCTGCCATAGACATGATAGACTCTATTTTTGTGAAACGCTTAACAAACATGACTGTTCCGAAAAAATATTACAATATGGCTTTAGCCGCGGCAAAAACTGATGAGCAAAAAGCCAAGTGTTTATATATGCTGAGTAAATGCGAACGCAACGAGTGGTACAACCAGGGCAATGGTAACGGTGACGTTGCCTTTGTCGCATGGAATGGGTTTAAAGAGTTGAAGAAATACTCAGCAACCAAATACTATAAAGAAATAATAAATGAGTGTGGGTATTTTAAGAAGTATGCAGGCAGGTAGGAGTTAAAGGCGTGCCGCTCGAAGCGACTAATTCCTGCTTAAACCAATATTCTGTCACGCTGAGTTTGTCGAAGTGAATCCAAGAAGAAAAGCCTTTTGTTTGGCACTATTGTTGTTAATATAGGTTAAGAAACGAAAAAATGAAGCAATGTTTAATGATATGGTTTATCGGTATGACTTTGATCATCAATGGCCAATGCACATGGACGCTTGGGGTTACGAGTCAGAATAATTCTTTTACGCTTACCTGCCTTGATACAACGTTGAATATGCAGGCGGTAAACAATTGTACGTCCCCGGTGAGCTTTTTCTGGAACGGACCCGGAACTTCTGCCAGCACTCAAAGTGTATCAGTGTCTGCGCCCGGCATGTATAGTTTAAGTGTTACTGATGTGAACGCGTGTGTTAATACGGTAACGTTTGCGGTTACGATTAATACGGTGGTGCCGGTGTTTACATTAAATCCTCTTGCATACACCGTGACATGTCAAAATAACGCTCCAACTTTTACCGCTACTGCTATTAGTCCTACGAACAATATAACTTGGAGTTGGTATAACCCAAACAATCCGCCGCCGGGACCTCCTAGCTTTATGAGTAATAATGTAAATGCTTTATTCAGTGCTGCTATGCCTGGTGGCCATACCGTTCAGCTTGAAAATCTTTCAAGTGGCTGTAAAGCATCTATGACTTTTACGGTATTCGATATTTCTGGTTTCCCAACTTTTTCTGTGGCCGCTGCAAATAACTTTCAGTTAGGTTGCTGGCCTGCTGATACATTATACATTACAAACGTGGCGCTTACAAATGCCAATGCCTCCGCAAGCTATTCTTTTATGGCTCCTGGAAGTAATGGTGCATTTCCTATTCCGGGCGGAATGCCTTTAAGCCCTTCTTCGAGTTTTGTTGCGCAGTTTCCAGGCTCTTATACAGTAATTGTACAGGATGACTTAAACTTTTGCCAAACTGCAGTGGGAGTTAATGTAATATCTTCAAGTGTCAGTATTGCTTTTTCAAACACGGTCAATTCAAATGGTGTCGTTAATTTCTCAAGCACTTCTCTGGGTACTAATATAACCACAAGTTATCTCTGGGATTACGGTGACGGCACTTCGGGAACTGGTGTTACTTCTTCACATACTTATTCTAACGGCGGTACTCATTACGTCACTTTGCAAACCCTTAATCCTTCCTGCACATCTGCGAGTGGTTCTGTGAACGTGAATACAATCCCTTGTCTCGCAAATTCAAGTTTCTCCTTAACCTATAGTGGCACGCCACAATTTTGGTATGCAGTCCCCGATTATTACGGCAACGTCATCAATTCGATCTGGAGCTGGGGCGATGGAACTTCAACGAATGCCCTGTTTCCATCGCATACTTATTCTTCTCCCGGTATTTATAATATCTGTTTAACGGTTACCGTTTCGTGTTTAAATTCGTCAGGCACCTGCGCCAATTATAATATCTATAAATTGAGTGCCGAACAGCAAATGGTGAATGTAACTGTTGTGAAGTCGCTTCCCGTTGGAGTAAAGGAACTGGAATCACAACAAGATCTGATTCAATTATTTCCTAGTCCTGCTAACGATTATTTATTTGTGCAGGGAATTCAAAGCGGCTATATAGAGTTGTATAATAATTATGGTGAGGTAATTCTCACTCAAAATATTTCGGACAAGTGCAGGGTGTCTTTATCGTCAATCTCTTCTGGTATTTATTTTGCCCGGATTCTTTCGGCTAAAGAA